>JBILWM010000027.1:0-34298 GCA_044369905.1 Terrimicrobiaceae bacterium
CGATGAGAAGATAAAATGCCGCTACCAGCAAACCAGCACCGAAATAGTCGAATGTCTGTGTGGCGATTTGTTTGTAGGCACCGGTGAGGTCCACCAGCGTGACCATGGAAACGAGCGAGGAGTCCTTGAGAAGCGAGATGAAATCGTTTGTCACGGGCGGCAGCACCAACCGGAAGGACTGCGGGATAACGACATGGAAAAGACCCTGCCGTTGCGTCATGCCGAGGGCTCGGGCGGCTTCCATCTGGCCTTTCGGAATGGCGAGCAGTCCGGCGCGGTAGTTTTCTGCTTCGTAGGCGGCGTAGTTCAAGGCGAGGCCGAGCACACCAGCCACGAAGGGCTCAAGTTTGATGCCGATATTCGGCAGGCCATAGAAAAGGATAAGCAACTGGATGAGCAGCGGAGTTCCCCGAATCAGCTCGATGTAAAGTGAGGCGAGCCAGCGCGCGGGGAGAGGCCCGTAAACCCTCATGATCGCAAGCGTGAAACCCAGAAGGACGGCCCCTGCCATGCCGAGGAGGCTGACTTCGATGGTGAGGAGCGAGGCCTCAAGGAGCAGCGGCCAGAAGCGGGCGTAGCCGATGATACGGTTCAACAAGGTGGGTTGCTCGGCTGTGGCGGCCACAAAGGCCCGATACTCGGTGTCCGGAAGAGAGGGGTCCTCCGGTTGGCCGAATGTGTCGGCGACCATGGCGGTCCAGAGTCCCCAGCGTGAGAGGATGTCGCGCATTTCTCCGCTGGCGACGACGCGGGCAAGCGCGGCGTTCATTTCGGCCGCGAGGGCAGAGTTCCCCTTGGTGAGGGCGATCCCGTAGGTGACCTGGCCGAACGGCGGGCCGGTGAATTTCAGATTCGGATTTGCAAAGGCGTAATATTTCGCAATCGGATAATCGAGGAGCACTCCGAAGAGGCGGCCGTTGGCGACATCCGCATAGGCGTTGACCTCCTCGTCGTAAATTTTCACCACCACGCCGGGCGTCTTACTGAGCATGTTGAAAGATGCGGTCTGGCTCAGAGTGCCGATCTGCTTGCCTTGGAGTTGATCAAGGTTCGTCACCGGGGGCGTGCCTTTTTTAACCACGAGTTGTTCGTAGGTCACATAGTAGGGATTTGTGAAAAGCACCTCCTGTGCCTTGTCGGGAGTGATCTCGATGCCGCAGATGACGCAGTCGTAGAGACCTCGGCCCAGGCCGGGGATGAGGCCGTCCCAGTCGTTCGGCACAAAAACAGGCTCGCGTCCCATCTCGCGGGCGACGGCTTGGATTACCTCGTATTCAAAGCCGGTCAGCTTGTTGCCGGGCCCGTAGAAAGCGTAGGGTGCGTTGCTGTCCGTCGCTGCAGCCCAGCGGAGCGTCTTGGTGTCGGCCTGCGCGGAGGACTGGAAAAGAAATCCCAGCGCCAAAAACAAAAGAAGTGTGGTTTTTTTCATCAGATGAACCTCCTGAGGAACCTGCGGGTGCGCTCGTCTTTGGGGTTTTCGAAAATTTCATCCTCGTCGGAGATTTCCACGATGTGACCGCCTTCCATGTAGATGATGTAGTCGCTTGCGTCCCTTGCGAAGCGCATCTCGTGCGTCACAACGATCTGCGTCATGCCCTCGGCATCGAGCGCCTTCATGACATGCAGGACCTCGTCGACCAGCTCGGGATCCAGCGCGCTGGTCGGCTCGTCGTAGAGCATGACCTTCGGCTGCATGGCGAGCGCCCGTGCGATGGCCGCGCGCTGCTGCTGACCGCCGGAGAGGTTCGCGGGATACCTGTCCACATGAGCGCCGAGGCCGACTTTCTCAAGCAGGGCACGCCCCGTTTTCTCGGCATCCTCGCGGGGAACGCCGCGAACAATGATGGGAGCCATCATGGTATTTTGCAAAAGCGTGCGGTGCGGGAAGAGGTTGAACTGTTGAAAAACCATGCCGACCCGCTGGCGCAGGGTGTGTGCGTTTTTCTCGAAATCCCCATCCAACTTGGTGCCGGGCATTCGGGAAATGCACGCACCGGCGGCGTTGATGACGCCTGAATCCAGCGTTTCCAGGCCATTGATGCAGCGCAGCATCGTGCTTTTGCCGCATCCCGAGGGGCCGATGACCGAAACCAGATCGCCCTCCTCGATGGAAAAGCTCACGCCCTTGAGGATGGGTGTTTGATCGAAGCTCTTGTGGAGGTCCTGAATTGAAAGGATCGAGGTAGAGGCGTCCATTGGTGGCGATGTCCTATGCCGCGCCTTCGCAGGAAACAAGGTCTGAAATGTGACGGATTTGTTGAAAAGGAGGTGTCTATGTCAGGAATACAGCCTTTGCATTCCAGCGCCCCTCCTTTAGCGTCTGCGCATGAAATACGCGTTTCTCGGAGCAGGAAAAATGGCATCCGCCATCATTCAAGGAATGTTGCGCGGCAAGGTCTGCAGCGCGGAAGAGATCATTGCCTCATGCCCCGAGGCGCAGATGCTTCAAAGCCTGCAGGACTCCACCTCCGTGCGAGTCACGACTTGCAACGAGGAGGCCGCAGCGGCAGCCCCCGTCGTGATTCTTTGCGTCAAACCGCAAGAAGCGGCGACCGCGATCAAACAAGCTGGAGCGGCCTTGGATGGGAAACTTCTCATCTCCATTGCCGCAGGGCTCACAGTCGCCACCTTGGAAAAAATGGCTCCAAAGTGCCGGATCATCCGCGCCATGCCAAACACCCCTGCCCTCGTCGGTTGTGGCGCGACGGCCTTCACCACGGCAGCCAACACCACCGATGCCGACAAGAACTGCGCGGAGGCGATCTTCGCCAGCGTGGGCGTTGTTTCCCAAGTTCAGGAAAAGCTCCTCGATGCCGTGACCGGCCTGAGCGGAAGCGGCCCGGCTTACATCTTCTTGATTATCGAAGCCCTCACGGACGGCGGCGTCTCCTGCGGCCTTCCCACGAATCTTGCCCGCCAACTCGCCATCCAAACCGTTCTCGGAGCGGCGCAACTCGCAAAGGAAACCGGCGAGCATCCGGCCGTCTTGCGTGAGATGGTGACCAGCCCCGGAGGCACCACCGCCGCTGCATTGGGCGAACTCGAAAAAAACGGAGTCCGCGCCGCATTGATCCAAGCCGTGCGGGCAGCCGAGCGCCGCTCGAAGGAACTCTCCGCTTCATGATGCGCCGCGCTGCCGTTCACGCCCTGCTGGCGGCATACGCACTCGCATTAGCGCATGAGCTTCCAGCAGACGAAACGGGAAAAAACTTCACGCCCCGCACCCTCTCGGCCGCCATCGCGGAAGGAAATGTCGCCTTCGAGCGCAAGGACTACGGTGCTGCGAGAAACGCCTACACCCGCGTTCTCACGCTGGAACCGGACAATCTCATGGCTCTCGTGAATCTCGGCATGGTGGAGTTTTATTCAGGCCATCCCGACAAGGCCGAGGAACTGCTCAAAAAAGCCGTTCGCCAACGCCTCGAGTCCGCCCCGGCGTGGCTCACGCTGGGGATGATTTACATGGATCGCAATGAATCGGACGCGGCGATTGCTGCCCTCTCGCAAGCGATGCTGCAGGATCCGCTGAACGCCCGGACGCGCAATTTTCTCGGCGTCGTCATGGGCCGCCGGGGTTGGGTTGAAGGCGCGCAACACGAACTCCGCCGCGCCGTGGAACTCGATCCCTCGTATGCCGACGCCCACTACAATCTCGCGGTCTTTTACCTCGAAGAAAAACCGCCCGCCATCGAGCTTTCGCGGCGGCATTATCAAAAAGCCATCGAACTCGGGGTTGAAAAAAATCCCCAAATGGAAAAGTTATTCAGCACACCGCCAAAAAAACCTTAGCTTCATTATATGCTCGCCCGCCTGATTCCCGCATTTCTCTGCCTCCTTGCCATCATCCCTCTCCAAGCCGCGCCCGCTCCCCAGATCAGCGCCAAGGCGGCCATTCTGGTGGATGCCAACACCGGCAAGGTCCTTTATTCCAAAAATGACGAGGCGAAGCGCCCCGTCGCCAGCACCCAGAAACTTCTCACGGCACTGATCGTCGCCGAAGCCGGCAACTTGGATAAAAAAGTCGAGATTGAAACCACGGACACGAATTGCGAGCCCACCAAAATCTATGTGAAACCTGGCCAGAGCTACACGAGGCTCCAACTCCTGAACGCACTTTTGGTGAAGAGCGGCAACGATGTCGCCCGCACACTCGCCCGTGACAATGCCGGAAGTGTGAGCGCCTTTGCGGACAAGATGACCCAGCGCGTGCGCAACCTCGGCGGCACCAGTTCGAATTTTGAGAATCCCAACGGCCTGCCCGCTCAAGGCCAGTATTCCACCGCCCGTGACATGGCCCGCGTCGCCCGCATGGCCTACCGCAATCCCACGCTCCGCGAGATCATGAGGACGAAAAACTACAACTTCCGCTTCAACTCGGGAAATGTCGTTCCCCTCCGCAATACAAACCGCGTCCTTCGCACCTACTCATTCTGCAATGGCATGAAGACCGGCTACACCGACCTCGCCGGACATTGCCTCATTTCCAGCGGATCCTACAATGGGCGGGATGTCATCGCCGTGGTCCTTGGCAGCACCAAAGCCCGCATCGCCGATGAGTCGGCAAAACTTCTCGCCTACGGTCTGAACATTCCTTCATCCAAACTCGGCGCGCTGCGCATTTCGCAAAACTAAACCCGGCGTGCCCCGCTCCTACACACTGCAATCGCCGACCCCATCCAGCGGGATCGACTACCCCTCGGAACTCAACGACCAGCAACTCGCCGCCGTGACATCCCCCGGAGGAGCCTCGTTGGTCATTGCCGGCGCGGGCAGCGGAAAAACACGCACGCTCACCTACCGCGTGGCTTGGATTCTGGAACAAGGCGTTCCAGCCCGCTCCATCCTGCTCCTCACTTTTACAAACAAAGCCGCACGGAAAATGACCGAGCGCGTGCAAAGCCTCATCCCAGGCGCGGCCGACGGGATGTGGAGCGGCACATTCCACTCGATCGGCAACCGCATTCTACGCCGCCACGCCGAGGCCGTGGGGTTCCGTCAGGGATTCAGCATCATGGATCGTGAGGATTCCGAGGACATGATCTCATCCGTTCTGACAAAGGAAGGCATCGTCTCCACCGACAAGAGGTTCCCCAAAGCAGGCGTGCTCTCCGACATTTTCAGCTACTCGATTAATACTGGGCTTCCGATCTCCAAGGTTCTCGTCGAGAAATACCGCTACTTCATACCGCTGGCGCAGGACATCGAGCGCGTCCAGACCGCCTACGAATCGAGAAAAAAAGAGGCGAACTCGATGGATTTCGACGACCTCCTCGCCAAGACCCTGGAGCTTTTCCTGACGAATCCCGAAATCGCCGCGCAATACCAACGCCAGTTTCAGCACATCCTCGTCGATGAGTATCAGGATACCAACCGCCTCCAGTCGGAACTCATCGACCTCCTCGCCGCACACCACGGGAATGTAATGGTCGTCGGCGACGACGCGCAGAGCATCTACTCATGGCGCGGAGCGAATTTTGAAAACATCCTGCGCTTTCCCGAAACACACCCCGGCGCGAAAGTCTTCAAAATCGAAACGAATTACCGCAGCGTTCCCGGCGTGCTGGATGTCGCCAACGCGGCGATTCTCACAAACGAAAACCAATTCCCAAAAAACCTCGCGCCCGTCCGGAAGCCGCATTCCATCAAGCCCGCGCTGGTTGCCTTGCCCAACAACAACCAGCAGGCGGCCTTCATAGCCCAGCGCATCATGGAACTCTCGGACGAAGGCGTGCCGCTCGAGCAAATCGCCGTCCTCTACCGCGCCCACTACCACTCGATGGAGACGCAGCTCGAGTTCACCCGGCGCGGCATTCCCTTTAGCATCACCAGCGGGCTTCGTTTTTTCGAGCAGGCCCACATCAAGGATGTCGCCGCTTTTCTGAAATTCACCGTCAATCCCCGCGACGAAACCGCCTTCAAACGCATGATCCGCATGCTTCCGGGAATTGGAAACAAAACCGCCGAGACGCTCTGGCAAAGGACCTCCGCGATCCTCGAAGGGAAAACCAATTTCAAAGACCTCGCCGGCCTCAAGGTTCCAGCCAAAGCGCAAAAGTCGTGGGACCAATTCATCCACACCCTAGCCGAACTGGTCACGGGCGACGCCCCCATGAAGCCCGCCGAAATGATCTCCTGCGTGCTCTTCGCTGTTTACGAGGACTACATGAAAGAGAAGTTCCCGAACTACGATGCCCGCCACGAGGATCTCATCACCCTTCAGGAGTTCGCCGAACAGTTCGAAACGACAGCGGATTTCCTCTCCCAACTCGCCCTGCTCGGTGGACTCGAAACAGCGGAGGCCTTTGCCGGAGCGGCTGAAACCGAGAAAGTGACTCTCTCCACACTCCACCAGGCCAAAGGCCTCGAGTGGAAAGTCGTCTTTCTCATCTGGCTCGCCGAGGGAATGTTTCCAAGCAGTCGCAGCATTGAAGACCCTCGCGCGCTCGAGGAGGAACGCCGTCTTTTCTACGTAGGAGTGACCCGCTGCATGGACGAACTCTACCTCACCTACCCCGAAATGCGCCTCGCCGCCGGCTACGACCAGTCATTCTTCTCACCCTCGCGCTTCCTCCGCGAAGTCCCGGAATCCCTCTTTGAATGCTGGGAAGTGCATCAGGCACCCGCCACATTCCGCACCCCGCGCGACCAAGACGGCGAGATTCCGTTTTAAAAATCAAGACCCGCACGCTGGAAAAATCCGACCGGGCAAGGGCCGCAGCTCGATCTATCCAATAGATTCAGAAACTGACAACTGCTGCTCGACCCACTCTGGCTTCCGACGGCAATCCAAAACTCGATAGACAACGATTTCTTCGCCTCTGACCTTGTAGTAGATGGCGTAAGGAAATCGTCTTGCGATGAGCCTGAAAAATCCCAGGTGAAGCGAATGGATTCCTGCAAAGACCAATAGGGAATCGATTTCAGAAAAGAGGCTGTCAAAAAAGTAGTCTCCGAGACCATCGCCTTGGAGGTCATAAAATTTCCTGCCCTGAGAAAGATCCTCGATGGCTGAGGTTAGAACCCTCAGATTCATTCAAATTCTTTTCTGAGCTTTTTTTTGGCCTCTTCCCAGTCCATGGCTTGGACTTTCCCAAGTTTGAAGTCATCTTCCGTCTTTCGGAGTTCTTCACCGTGCCAAGAAGGGCTTTGAAATTGAGAGTCCTCGGAAGCTAGGTCCGACCAAAGAACCTCGACAATTTGAAGCTTCTCCCGGCGGGGAAGTTGGCGCAACTCGGCGATGCTCATGGGCTGAAATTTATGCGCTCAGTCAACTGATGCAAGGCAATCTCAGACATCCCCTCCTCCGTGTCCTCTGTGCGCTCTGTGGTCAATCCATCAAAACGCCGATTTACCCACCCCGCGTATCGGTTTGCAGGCTCGCGCTCTACCACATAGAGTGCGCCTTTTTCCAAAATGAGCACGCAGCGCAAGCAGTATCCGTTCACTGAATTCGAACCCCGCTGGCAACAGCACTGGCTGGAGGCCGGAGCCTTCCGCGCCGCCAATCCGGGGGACGCCAATTTCGACGCCTCGAAGCCGAAATACTACATTCTCGACATGTTCCCCTACCCCAGCGGCGACGGCCTGCATGTCGGCCATGTTGAGGGATACACCGCCACAGACATCCTTGCCCGCTTCCACCGCATGCAAGGCTTCAATGTGCTACATCCCATGGGTTGGGACGCCTTCGGACTCCCCGCCGAGCAATACGCCATAAAAACAGGCCAACACCCGCGCGTCACCACGGCCCGCAATATCGACAACTTCCGCCGTCAACTTCAGGCCGTCGGTTTCAGCTACGATTGGGATCGCGAAGTCAGCACCACCGACCCCGGATACTTCCGGTGGACGCAGTGGATCTTCCTCCAACTCTACAACGCCTGGTTCAACCCTGCGACGCGCAAGGCCGAGCCCATCTCCACCTACACCGGCACGGATCCCGACTCTGTGCGCCTCGCCTACGTCGCCGAAATGCCGGTGAACTGGTGCCCCCAACTCGGCACCGTGCTGGCAAACGAAGAGGTCGTCGACGGCAAGAGCGAAGTCGGTGGATTCCCCGTCGAGCGCCGTCCGCTCCGCCAGTGGATGCTGCGCATCACCGCCTTCGCCGAGCGCCTCCTGGACGGGCTTGATGGACTCGATTGGCCCGAGGGCATCAAACTTCTCCAAAGAAACTGGATCGGCCGCAGCGAGGGAGCCTTGGTCAAATTTCAAATCGCAAATGCTCCATGCGAAGTAGAGGTCTTCACGACACGCCCCGACACACTCTTCGGAGCGACCTACATGATCCTCGCGCCAGAGCATCCGCTCGTCGCCGTCATCACCACTCCTGACCAACTCGAAGCTGTCGAAAAATACAAAACCTCCGTCGCCTCCAAGAGCGATCTCGACCGCACAGAACTCAACAAGGAAAAAAGCGGCGTCTTCACCGGTGCCTTCGCCATCAATCCCGTCAACGGCGACAAAATCCCCGTCTGGATCGCCGACTATGTGCTCATGGGCTACGGCACGGGCGCCATCATGGCCGTCCCCGCCCACGACGAGCGTGACTTCGAATTCGCCACCAAATTCCAACTCCCCATCCGCGAAGTGGTGAAAAAAGAGGGGAGCACGGGCGTCCCGCCCGTGAAGACACCGACTCCCTTCTTTGAGGAAAGGACGGATTTAACAATCCGCGAACGCAACCTCCCGCATTGGCAACAAGGCGAGAAATACTATTTCCTCACCTGGCGACTGGCCGACAGCCTTCCCGCAAATCTGGTGCGCGATCTCAAACTGGAATCCGAAGCCTGGCTCGCCGCACGCAGCCAACCGCTATCGCCGGAAGATGAGCAGGAATTCCACAGTCTGTTCTCCGACCATTTGGATTCCCTTTTGGACGAGGGGCGAGGCGGTTGTATTCTGGCAAAGCCGGAAATTTCCAAAATTGTCGAGCAGTCGCTGAAGCACTTCGATGGTTCCCGGTATTCCCTGAGCGCATTTGTGCTCATGCCAAACCATGTCCATGTGCTCTTCAAACTTTCCGAAGGCGAGGATCTCGGAAAAGTCATCCACAGTTGGAAAAGCTTCTCAGCCCATGAAATCAACAAGGCGCTCGGACAGGAAGGCCCCGTCTGGCAGGAGGAGTATTATGACCGGATCGTTAGAAGCGAGAGCCACTTCACCCGACTGGTTCAATACATTTGTGAAAATCCTGCAAAGGCCGGGTTGAAGGATATCATCGTCTTCACGGGCGGGACGCCCGTGCTCCCCTCCTGCTTTGCCGGCGAGGGAGTGGCCGTGAACTCGGGTTTTCTCGACGACTTGCCGACCGCCGAGGCCAAGCAAAAGATCACTGTCTGGCTGGAGGAGAAGTCTCTCGGACGCGGCACGGTGAACTACAAACTCCGCGACTGGCTTTTTTCCCGCCAGCGCTACTGGGGCGAGCCATTCCCCGTCGTGTGGGAGGGCGGACGCCATCGCGCACTGACCCAAGACGAACTCCCCGTCATCCAGCCTGACATGGAGGATTTCAAACCCACTGGCACACCGGAGCCACCACTCAGCAAGGCTCTCGAGTGGTTGAAATACTCCGACTCCGCGCAGCGTGAGACCAACACCATGCCGCAATGGGCCGGTTCCTGCTGGTATTACCTGCGTTTCTGCGATGCCAAAAACTCCGAGCGCTTCATCGGCAAAGAAGCCGACGAATACTGGATGGCGCGCAATGCCAAACCCGGCGGCGTGGACCTTTATGTCGGCGGCACCGAGCACGCCGTGTTGCATCTGCTCTACGCCCGCTTCTGGCACAAGGTCCTGCACGACCTCGGCAACATGACCACGCCAGAACCGTTCCAGCGTTTGGTGAACCAAGGCATGATCCTCGGCCCGGACGGCCAAAAAATGTCCAAGAGCCGGGGGAATGTCATCACTCCCGACAGCGTGATCTCCGAATACGGCGCCGACTCGCTGCGCCTGTATGAAATGTTCATGGGCCCGCTCGAGCAAATGAAGCCCTGGAGCATGAAAGGCGTCGAAGGCGTTTACCGCTTCCTCGCACGCGTCTGGCGCTTGGCCATGGAGGAAAACCAGGAAGGCGAATGGATTCTCTCGAGCGACCTCGCCGAGATTCCGCTCAACTCGCAGCAACTCCGCATCGCCCACGCCACCATCAAGAAGGTGACCTCCGACATCCGCCTGCTCGCCTTCAACACAGCGATCTCGCAAATGATGGTTTTCACCAACGAATTCGTAAACACCAAGCCACGCCCGCTGGAAGCGCTCCGCATCCTGCTTCCGCTCCTGAGCCCCTTTGCACCGCACCTCGCCGAAGAACTCTGGAGCCGCCTCGGTTTTACCGGCCTCGCCTCCAAGCAAACTTGGCCCGTGCATGACGAATCCCTGCTCGTCGAAAACGAAGTCGAACTCGCCGTGCAAGTGAACGGCAAAGTCCGCGAGCGCCTCGTCATTTCAAAAGAAGCCACAAAAGAGGAGATCGAAAAAGCCGCCCTCGCCAGCGCAAAAATCCAAGAAGCCACCGCAGGCCAAACCATCGTCAAAGTCGTCGTGGTCCCCGGAAAACTCGTGAACATCGTCGCCAAATAAAAAGCATCACCAGCCCCGGTGGCCGCCCGCAAATTTCAGACAGCCTGACCTCTGCCCAGTCGCCTCTGCATCGCAGAGAAACTCGATGATCTTTTTTGACACGCGCAAACCTCGCCATTCGAAGATCGATGAGGATTCAAATCCATGTTGATTCTTCATCCACGAATACACCGAGTTTTCAGGAATAGCGCGCTGTCGCGCAATTGCTGTAGCGGCGTCTCTATGAGCGCCGGAGGGTCCTCCGATTCGGCAGTCATAGACAGCCGCTACAAACCCGCGCGGCAACGCGCTTCGTAATCCAAGGTAGGGATGCCGCGCCGTCGGCGTCCCAAGATTCAGCCGCAAAACGGCGTTTCTTCTGGATGCAATGGCGGCTGCGCCACGCAAATGGGTCAGCGACGGCGCGCCGACCCTACCCTGCATGCACGAGCGCGCTGTCGCGCGGTTGCTGTGGTGGCTTCCGATTCGGCAGTCATAGACAACAGCTACACGAACCGATCAGGATTTTCCCCTTGTCAAAGCGGCTCCGGCGCATAGTTTTTACATCCCCAACATGGCGCCTTCGTCTAGCGGTTAGGACACAGCCCTCTCACGGCTGGTGCACGGGTTCGATTCCCGTAGGCGTCGCCATTCATTCTGAGTCTTATGCGTTCAGGTCACTCGGAAGTTTTATAAGTCGCGCGACTTTGAGGAGCGTTAGTTTGGGAAGCGGCTTTCGTCGAGACGGGAGGTTCGACAGGTGATTTCGAGCGAGAACTGCCGAAGGTGGATTCCAACTCGCGAAGGAGGTTTCTTTCGACAGCGCCGGGAGCCGCAAATCCGCTGCCGGTGAGGACGACAGCCTCGCCGGGATCGACGGATTGCGTTTGACCAGTGATGCTCGTAGCCAGCACACGGCCAGTGGTGACACCAATGGCGGCGCGGTCTTTCTGCGAAAGCACGAAAAGCCTCGTGCCCCGGATTCCAGCAATGCCGAGCGAAGTCGAAATTTGAAAATGCGAGTCGGGTTTGAGGCGAGGAATGTCCAGCATGATCAAGCCGGACTTCAGCTCCAGTCGCGTGGATGAACGGCACGGCTCACCACCTGCTCTGTTGGCATCAGCTTTTTCAAACTCAAGCGGCGCGGCGCTTGTGAAGCTTGCCACACGCAATTCCGTGAGCGGCTTTAGATCGAGCAGCGAGCCATTAGCGAACAAGAGGGACAAAAAAGAATTCCTCGGCGTCTTCACAACCGCACCCTGTGGAATCGCATCATTCACCCGCACAACCGGCTTGGAACCGTCCGGCATAATGATCTCCGCCGGATTCCCCCTAGCCTCATGAATCCGAACCTCCCCAACCTCCGGCAAGGCTGCGGCAAGAGGCATCGCAAGCGACAAAAATCCAAGGAGTGCGATAAAACAAGCGAGGGGCAAAACTTGGGTTTTCATAGGTGCATTCATCCATTCCTGTAAATTCTGTTAATTTTGTCCAAAAATCCTACGAACGCATCAACCCTCCGAGGTTTGCCATTTCCATGATGGCTTTTTCGAAGCCTTGGACAAACCGTTTTTGGTTCATAAGAACGGACTGGCGCATGCGCTCACGCATACCAGCGCGGAGTTCCTGGAGACGGTCGGTTTGACCCGCCAGCGCCACGGCTTTTTCGATGTAGTCTTCGCGTGTGTCAGTGATGAATTCCTGCAGGCCAACAGCGCTCAGCAGGCTCACGCCGACGCGGGAGACATGGGTTTTACCCGCTCGCGTGACGACTGGACACCCCATCCACATCGCCTCGCAGGTCGTCGTAGTGCCGTGATACGGAAAGCTGTCGAGAGCGATATCCACCGACTGGTAGTGGTTCAAGTGATCAGCGATTTTTTTGGTGTGGCCAAAGAAATCGAGTCGATCCTCTTCAATGCCGCGCTCGGTGAAATAAGATTTCAGTTCCTTGCGAACGCCGTCGTCCGTGAGCGTGCGAGCCTTCAAGCGCAAATGCGAACCCGGCACACGCAGCAGAATTTCCGCCCATGTCTCGAATAAAGCAGGGTTCAGTTTGGCCATGTTGTTAAAGCAGCCGAAGGTCACGAAGCCGTTATTCAAAGCAGGCAGAGGCTCGACCTCCGGCGCGGCGGCATCAGGCTCAAAGCACCAGGCGCACTCAGGCACGCGAATGAGTTTTTCGGTGTGCAGATGCTCGGTCGTTCCCTGCGGATCGGCAAAGACATCAGTTATTCGAAAATCAATCGTTGGCAGGCCGGTCGTGCCAGGGTATCCGAGGTAACTCACCTGAACCGGCGCGGGCTTGAGGGCAAACACACCGAGGCGGTTGTAGGCCGTGTGACCCGCCAACTCGAAGAGAATGTCCACGCGATCTTCATGAATGAGCTTCGCCAGAGCGCGGTCATCATAGCTTGAGGTCTCTCGCCACAGGTCCACTTGCTTGGCAAAGCGGGCAGAGAATTCGTCGGATTTCCGCTGGTCGCCGTAGGCCACAAACTCGAAACACTCGCGGTCATACCCACGGAAAATCGGCTCAATAAAATGCGCCACGGGATGATGGCACAGGTCAGCCGACAAGAATCCCACGCGAATTTTCGCCTCTGCTTCACGCCGCTTGAACTTGAATGCTGGCGGAAATTTTTTGGCCGTGGAGATGCCCCATTTTTTGTGCTCCTCGAAGACCAACTTCGGATCTATGTCGGGGATATACATGTGGCAGAGCAGATAGTTGCTCGGCGCGTCGCGGTCATCGGGATTCAGCTCCATCGACTTTCGGTATTGAGGCAAGGCATCCATGCCACGGGCGCGATCCTTAAGAAGATTGCCGATGTTGTTTCGTGCGGTCGGCAACTTGGGATTTTTTTCCACCGCTTGTTCGAAGCATTCTAGTGCCTCGGTATTCAGACCCAGTTCCAGAGCCGCCGCGCCGAGGTTGTTAAGATAGGAAACATTCGAAGGATCCATCGTCACCGCCGCATGGAAAGCCATGATCGCATCGCCTCCTTTGCGGAGATCCTTGTAAATCACGCCGCGATTACACTGGAGCGCCGCCGTGTTGTAGCCCATCGACAAGGCTTTTTCATAATGCACAAGCGCTTCTTGGAAGCGTTTGCTCATGTGCAGGGCAAGACCATATTCGTAGTGGTAGTCGCCCAACTGCCCCGGCAGCGAAATTGCTTTCTCCAGAATAGGAATCGCCTCGGAGTAACGCTTGAGGCCATTGAGCAGCTTGCCTTGCCGGAACCACACGAAACCCACATTCGGATTCATGCGCGCTGCCTTGCCATAAGCCGCCAGCGCGTCCACATACCGGGCATTTTGCTCGAGCAAAATGGCCAGATTGGTCTGGAACTCCACCAAGTCAGGCTCAAGCGCGCACGCCTTCCGAACCTGCGAGATCGCATCCTTGCCGCGCCCGAATTTTTGCAGCGCCGTGGCATAGTGCGAAAATCCCTCCGCATAATCCTTCCGTAGCCGCAAAGCATCCTGAAAAGCCTCGAGCGACGCCGACTTATCATCTTTCTCCGCCAATATCCGCCCAAGCAAAACAAGCACCTCTGGCGAATCCGGCGCCATCTCCAAAGCCCGCCGCACCTGCTGCTCCGCTGGCTCAAACTCCTTCTTCCGCAAAAACACCTCCGCCAACTCGCGAACAAACTCCGCATTCTGCGGGTCCAAATCGCAAGCCACGGACACAAACTCGCCCGCTGTCTCCAAATCCCCCTGCAACGCCGCCATCTTACCCATCAGATGCCAGGCTCCCGCACACCGCTCATCCTTGCCAAGAATCTCGCGGCAGATGTCTTCGGCATCGGAGAGCCGACCTTCGGTGAACGCCGTTTGCGCGTCTTGCAGTGTGAAATCTCCATTTTTAGGCATCGCCTTCGGAAGCGAATGACCAACCAGAGATTCAATGATTCGCCCCATATTCGCCGAGTATGCCGCCGAGTCTAAAAAGCGCGGATTTGCGCCCATGGCAGAAACGATTTTTTGGCTCACTTCTGCCCTGTATGAGGAATCAAGGCCCAGTTTTGTCGCCAAGTCGATGTAATCTTGTTCCCCAGTTGCAACTAACTCCTCGATTTTCAACTCACGTAGCAACGAACCAGCCATTCGCGAGCGGAAAGTCTGCATTTCGCAAGCCACAAGCGGAATTCCGACCTCCAAGGGGTCCACCGCTGAATTGACACCAGCAAATGGGAACGAATCAAGATAAATATCCGAGAGTTTTATGAGCTCCAACACATCCGAACGAGACGGCAGGCGCTCTCTCGAAAGAACAAGACGATTCGCTTCGACTCCGTGACGCGCAAACGCGGCGAGCATATTCCTCTCAAAACGCAGCACTGGATACTTGCTGGCCCAGTTTGGATTGAAGGGATGCAGCAAAAGCACGGAACCCGGAACTTTAGCCAGAATGCGAGCCCACGCCTCCTGCATCTCAGGGATAATTTTGAAGCAATTCGCTCCACTGAAATAAACCACGGCGTCTTGTGGAATTCCCAATCCCGCATGGTCCAACTTCACGACCGGCTCGCGTCGATCCACCTCATAGTTGAAACAATGCGATGGACCATCAAGGAGGCAGAGTTTTTCCGAGTATTCCTCACCAGACTTCTCATCCACAAGGAATGTTCCCGAGAGGTAACCATCCACATGCGGCATGCCACTCGTGACCGGTGAGGAGTTATTAATCAGTTGCACAGGAGCCAAGCGCGCAGAGGCCAAAAGTGCAGCCTGATTTGTAACTGCCGTGACATTGGTGCCAATCACCAAGGCATCCAGCTTATCACAGCGAATTTTTTTTATTTGCTCATCGAGAGCCTGAGGAAGAACCACAAATGAATCCGCGCAATTTCGGCAGAAATTTTCCAATGGTCCGCCTGAGGAGCCGAGGCAGTAAAGGATAACCTCAAATTTACTCCGATCCAGATGGGAAAATGTCGGTATCGTTGTGTAGGTTTCGGTTTGCGAAGTAAAGTGGGCGTTTAGAAAACCAACTTTTATGCGTTTACGAGCTGACGAAGTTTTTTGCCCATTGTCAGCCAAATTCAATCCGCGAGATTCCAAAAAATGCCCGATAAATTTGGAGCGGAGAATGTATGTATCCTTGTTTCCCTGCTCGTTGAAATACAGAGGGATTAAGTTTAATCGAGACGCAACGATCTGAGAAAGCTTGAGGCTCAGTGGAGAACGAGGCGACTCGTCGATCCTCCGCCAGAATTCCGAGAGAACATTATGAATATGTTTGCGATAAAGCTCAGCTTCTCCGATTTCCTGAAATGCCTCCGGCGAAAAAATAAGATAATTGATGTAGCTTTCGAAAAACCAAGACGGAATCAACTCCACCGCCAGCAAGGCTGGCGTGCGGTGCGCACGCCAGAAAAGCATCGAAGCCATCAATCGCCGCACATCAAATTGCCCTTCTCCATCAAAACCACCCACAAGGGAGTCCGCAAAGTTTGACTCCTCCGAAATAAGCGCTTCATCTTGAAGACCTGAATTTAAAATGAGCTCAAAAACCTTCCCATACGAGCCGCCCATCAAGCTCTTCAAATCGGAAGGTTGCACGCCAAGCAAATAATCAGAAATCCCTTTGCGTAAATCTGCCAACTGACTTCTTGAAGAGGCATTTAAGGGTTCCACCTGAAATGATTTTATAATCTGTTCAAAAGCATTGACTTCATCAACATCAAAACCAACAAGTTCCTTCCCCTCTTGATCGTTGCTTCCACCTTCGATAGAGCGGCGGTATTTTTCAAAAACATTAGTCATTTCCGCAGTCCGACTCATCAAGTTGGCTTTGCGAACAGCTAATTCGCGATTTTTACATGCTGCTGCGGAAGCGATAAGTGGCACCATACGCGATGCCATTACCTCTTCGCGAAAGAAAAGCTTCGCGCGCTCATGTGACTCTGCTCCGAGCTGCTTTATCAAAGACAAATCTGAAGCCCAATGAGAAAGCGTTTCCACCAATTTAGAAATAGCTTGCTGCGGTTCTTTATTTGGATCTGGCAACAGGCAACCAGTGGAACCCAATTCTTCTGGCACCCCAGCAATCGCGCTTGCGATAACTGGCATACCCTTGGCCATGGCTTCCATAATACTCAAAGGCATAGCCTCAACCAAAGAGGGGAGGACAAAAATATCAGATGCCGACATGAGATTATCTACATCCCATCGATACCCAAGAACCTTTACGCGATCCTGCAAACCAGCGGTTTTTACCAATTCTATAAATTTTAACCTTAGTTCACCATCTCCCGCCCATGCAAAGTAAAGATTTCCTATACGGCCGGATGTCTTCAACTTCTTAATGGCTTCGATTTGGAATTGGTATCCCTTGTCGATAACCATCCTTGCGGTAGTGAGACACAAAACAGCGTCCTCAGGAACGCCAAGTTCTTTTCTGAGTTTAGGTCGCACCGAAGTCCCTGAAGTCTCAAAAAAACGCTGCGGACGCCCGTAATAAACGACTATGCCTTTGTCGCTGGGAAGAGTAAAAGTGCGCCTCAGGGTTGTTAAAACACTCTCAGAAACTGCCACAACCTGCTGTGCAAAACAAAAATGCTTTTCCACCGCTGGCATGAGTTTCGGAAACCTCAATGCCAAATATTCGGTGTCAGTATTACAAATTGATATAAAAGGCAGAAGATTCTGAATCGCAACATTCTTAGCCGCAATGTGCGACATAACGCACGAATCGTTGAATATTACCAAATCGGGTTGGGCTGATACCATGATCCGCTCCGCATCCGCTTCGTCCTCCGCTGATCTTAAAAATTCCTTACTCGGATTATATCCAGTCCAAATGATTTCAGCACCAAGCGATCTTTGTTCGTCCAACAGAGGACTCTGCATCTCCGGTTGGGCGCTAATGACTTTGGCTCTGGCTTTAAGGAGCGCTGTAATCAAAGAGTGACCATGGTGCGCCACACCTCCCTGCCCAGGGTCATCGGAAAAAATCAGAATTCTTTTTCCCGAAACATTGCAATTGCTGTTTTTAGATATTAGTGTTTCTCGTAAAATATTTTTTGTATTTGATGCAAATGAAGATACTGCATGAGCGCTGCTATTCTTACTTTCCAGATTGTTTTGGGGCGACTCTGTAACTGATCCACCCAATAATTTATAAAAAACACCCTTCATTTCATCGGGTGAAATCTTGCAATCTGCACCAATTAGCCACTGCCCCCTCTCCACATCGGCGACCGCTTCCAGAGGAGGACGCATAAAAGACTGAAGATATTCTCGCTCGCGCAATGCCATTCCTTTGGATAACATGCAATCAAGGTCAGCAGGATTGGCAGACCAAGCAGTATCTCGCAAATAATCTTCCCTTCTAATTTTAGGTTGCGTGCCGTAAATTGAAACTTTTGCTCCATAAGCCAGAGCATAAGCAACATGACTCCCCCATCCATTTGTAGAGACGACCTCAAACTGCTCAAAAAGAGCCCTCATTCGACTCAATGCATAACGGTCGTAATTTAGGGCCCCAAAAATAATTTCAAATCCTCGTGAACTAAATTCCTTCGTCCATAAACCATTTTCATGGCAACTCGGATGCACACAAACAACCGCCTTATCGAATCCCTCGCTAGCCACCTGAATTTCATTTGCATATGACTCGAAAGGGCTTCGGTCGAAAAATGAACTCCCTCTCAAAGTATGAGTTGGCATAATGAGAAGGCTGCGGGTCTGCCGTTTCAAATTTGCAGTTGGAGTATATACTATAGGCAAACCAATAGCTCTCGAGTTGCTAAACCCTTGTGCAATAAGTAATTTTTCTTGATCTTTTCTTGCGACATAAATGGGAATATCTTTGTATAAAATATTATTAATCAAAATAGATGCAACATCTACCCATGGACCTTCACAACCATGTTGCCAGAAGCCTTTAACAAAATATTTGGGGGGAAGCTTTAGATGTGCATATTCTGCTATGATTGGGATAGCACCATATTGGTCAGTCCAACCATTTTCGATAGTT
Organism: Terrimicrobiaceae bacterium; assembly: GCA_044369905.1. Lineage (GTDB taxonomy): Bacteria > Verrucomicrobiota > Verrucomicrobiia > Chthoniobacterales > Terrimicrobiaceae > UBA967. Next base: position 18,557 of record JBILWM010000027.1, read on the forward strand.
GCACAGAGATTGTATTGTTCAAATAAAGGGACCTTTATATTACTCATTGTTAAAAGTGTCTTACTGCGATTTTTGTGGAGGATGTAATCGCACCCATTTCCTATCATAGCGAATCCATTCCAAAAATAGATTGGCGTTTTCGAGAGGCTTTGCCTTGTGATGTTGTGCTAATTTCAGATTGCAGGCGATATAAATAATTTTAAATTAATGTTTTGAAAACAATTTTACTTAAATTCATGGGCTACTTTTTCTCAAACATCCACCAAGTGATGTCATCAAAACCAGCTGAATCGTAGATATGCCCCCATAGAAAGCCATAATCCAAAAGCTTGACGGAAAAATTCTCCACTACGAGTTTACCAAAATCTCTTTTAAAAAGGCGATTTTTTTCTCCTTGGTAATCAAGCATAATAGGCGTCCTATTAAAATATTCTCCAAAAAGGAGATATTTGTTTGAGTAGTTATAGGCTTTTTGGAGATTGGCAAGCAGTTCGTCTGGATTGATATGAATCAAGACCCCCATGGTATAGACCAAGTCAAATGATCCTTCGAGTGAGGATTCAAGAATAGAACCATTGAATTTTTGAGAAAGCGCGTGTCGGCTGGAGACAAAGTCAAACGCGGGTTTGCTGATCTCGATAATGGACTTTGACGCGGAAGGAAGGAGGCGATCAAGTGAATCAATATTCCTTCCAATGTTACATCCGCACTCGAGCAAAGATGTTATTCCAGATGTCGAAGCGAGCATTTTTTCCCACGCCTGGACACCTAGAATCGCATCAAATTCGGCATTTTTTTTGATGTAATCTTCCGCGTATTGCTCGGACCAGAAGACTTCCTGATCATTTCTTGATATAATATTTTTCATAAAATTCGATAGTCATTTACTTTGGTTAGCAGTCCAATCCCTTTCCATAAACAATAAAGTTTCCTTGATTCATGACGGCCGTTCCATTCGCCACAAAACTACAAACAAATTCTTTCTGCCTTTGATGCAAAGGGAATTTATTAGGCTGTTTCCCATAAAACGGCATCCGCTCGGCATACCATTCAAAAGCACTGCATTCCATGCCCAGCCAGTCTAAAAAGACCTTGATTTCCTGACTGGGATATTCTGATTGGTAATATTGTTCTACGGCCACAGCATCCTCGCGGCTGATTCGACCGAAGCGGATTTCGCGACACAAATTGTCGGTCACGCGGCTGTATCCGTGCAGGTAAAACTTCAAGACATCATGCACCGCCATATAGGTCATGTCGTCGATCCGATCATAAGTATCGAAGGTGCGGGGATTCATCGCTCCTAAGGCTCCGAATCGCTGAATCATCTCTTCGCTGTAACGACGGGTATCCCAAGGTATGAAATTTGAGAGATAAATTCCGCGCAAACCGGTTCGCACCAAAGCCTGGTCGGAAGGGTAGAGCAAATCCCAGACATCGCTGGTGCTCACCAGCGTTTCAGATGAGGTCAGTTCCTCCGGCTCAATTCCGAGCAGGTCGAACTGTGCCCGGTTGCGGCGGGACATCTCTGGAGCCTCGGTGTAGGAGTGCATGCCGACCTGCTCGGTGGCTTGATGATAGGGCCAAATGATAAGTGGAATATCCCGCTCGGCGGCCACCTGAACAGGAAACACCGACTCGCCGGCAAGGTAGGGCCAGCGCATGTTTGAAAACCGCACCAAGGACTCGCGAATGAGTTTTTTATAAATCGTGGCATTCGACGAGTAGATGAGAACATCCACATCGAAAGTATCCCTGATCCGGTCGAGGTTCTGGATGCCGACCTCGCTGTTGAACTGCGAGTTGTAGCTGACCGCCAGCGGATTTAAACCAAGGCGATTTTTTACCACATCCATCACATAAAAATACTCCGGCGTTCCGCGAATCGGCACCACACAGTCGTAGTGCTGGTTGCGGTTCTTTCGCTTTTGGCGATGAACGATCCGCTGGAGTTCCAAAAAACGCGCATCCCAGTCCAATTCGGATTTTTCGCGGTGCGTGATGCACCCGGTGCAGAGGCCCTCTGCATCGAATTGAAGCCCGAATGGATGTGATGAGCGGTAAAGGCATTGCACACACTCGCGCGGAGCCTTAGTGGAAAACTGGTGATTCATGAAATCCCGTAGGTCCTCCGAACCGTGCTTCCCGATTGACTGCGGAGCACGGACTGCCGCAAGGATCGCATCGCGACCTCTTTTTCGAAATTCAAATTCCCTAAACCTACTGCCACGGTGGCAGGTAACTCGAGGAGTTTGACAGCTTGTTTGGAATCGATGCCACCAAACCAAATGATTCCCTTGCGCAATTCTCCAAGCGGATGCCCCCCCTCGGAAGACAGCAGCGAAAATCGACCGGCGCTTCCCTCGTTTGCGCTATCAATCGCCAAAACTTCTGCAACTGGCCAATCATTGCAGTTCCTACAAAAACTCCCAGCATCGAACGCCGGAGTTGGAACTGCCCAGCGGGCCGCGTAATCGCAATCCACTTGCCAACACCCGCCATCCTTTGCAGCCAAAGGGAGACAGGCGATCAATGCTTGGGCCCCCACTTTGTCCGCCAGGCTGGAAATACGCTCCGGGAATTTGAAAAGCATAGTCTCCAGAACGAAACGCTCACAACCGGCCGCCAAAAGGGGATCCACATCCTCGTTGCCTCGAATACCACCTCCGTATGCCAGCGGTGTTGAGATACGAGATGCTCGGATTTCATTGACCACCACAGGATCCACCGAGCCGCGCCGCGAGATGTCGAGAATCAAAATTTCATCCACCAGCCAGCGATCCAAATTCATCAACGCCGTGCGCAGCCGTCCCGCAGGGCGCCAGAAACGATAGCCGTAGGACTTTACCACTTGGCCATCTTTGACCGCAACCACACCAACCAATCGCTTATAAGCCATAATGATCCTCGATGATGTTACGCAGGAGAATTCGACCTTCGCGCTGGCTTTTTTCGGGGTGAAACTGCACGGCGCAAATCACCTCATCCAAGTAAATGGCTGGTAGATTCCCCCGCCCTTCCACTGCCACGCTTTTCATTTTTTCATCCCGCCCCATCGCATAGCGGTGGTTGAAGTAAAAAGTGCTGGTCGCGCTAAGCGCCCGCGCCAGACCCACCTTTTGCAGTGCGCCAAAGTCCAAGCGGCACCACCCGTTATTATAAAAAGGATACTCGCTCAGTGGTTCCACATTGCCCTTGATCCAGCCAAATCCCGCGCACCCACCCTCCCGAAGAAAGCCGCAGAGGAGTTGAGCTCCGAGACAAATTCCCAAAATCGGCCGGCCAACTGCGTGCCGCTCCCGTAGCGCTTCAGCCATCCCAGAAGCTTCTAATCGTTCCATAGCCATGCCGGCAGCGCCCACACCCGGCAGCACGAGCAAATCGTGTCGCGCGATCTTTTCTGGTTCACGCACCACCTCCGCGTAGATACCCAGCGCCTCGAAAACCGCAACCAAGGATCCTAGATTGCCCGTGCCGTAGTCCACTATGCCAAGAAGCTTCATCAGACAATTCCCACTCCCACCTTGAACTTTTTCACCGGATGACCCGATGACCAGTCAAATAACTCCGGATGCGAAAACTTCCGCACCGTCTTCCAAAATTCCTCCTCCGTGAGTCCGACATACCGGCAGAACGATTCGATGTATTCAGGCGCACACGCCTCGTCGTATTTCTCGGCAAAAGGGATGCCCTCCTCGCGGGTGATCCCGCGACTTCGGATCAGTGCATTGGCGTGCTCCGTTCCTCGCGAAAAACCTAATTTGTAAAACTTCAGAAGAAAATTCACGATGGTCCAATCCTCATCCACCATGTTAGTCCCCAAAAGGTCGCCGGTGTCCTCCGGTTTTCCTCCGCGGAACCGGAGACCATGGGCCAAGGCCACCCGCGAATTCGTCTCTGCCGACCAATCCTTCCATGCCGGTCCAAGAAAAATGGTGTTGATCTTGTGTTTTCGCAGCTCAGACTTTTTTGGAAATTCGTAAAACAAGAGCCTTCGTTCACATCCAGCTACCTGCTGGAACCACCCGAGGTCTCCGCCAGCCAGAGTGTTCGAGTTCACCAAATTGTTGCCATCCCAAATCGTCTCGCCGAGCGTTCCCATGTCACCAACCTGCAGGGCCGGATTCTCTCCCCAAAAAATCAGGGGAATTTTTCGATCCACAGCAATTCGCGGCACCCCAGCAAAGAGTGCCATTTCCGTGGCCTTGCACCAATTGCAAAAACGCAGAAACGCCTCGCGCACAAGTTCCCGCGACAAACGCGGGGCTGGACCCAGCATTAACACATCGAAGCCAAGGCGGACTAGGTTGGAAAGATTGTCCACACCATTGTAGGAAATTTGCCGAGGCGGATACGCTACGGAGACCAGCAGCGGCGTCATACCCAGTTTTTCCCGCACCCACAAGGCCTGACGCGTGCTATCTTTTCCCCCGCTCACGCCGACGATGCAATCCCAGCGAACCTGCTTGCGGCCCCTCAAAATTTTGCGAACCAACCGCTGCAATTCGTCAAGCCGTTTTTCATAGTTTTCGTCGTGGCTGTGAGAGGAAAACTCGCAAGCCGAGCAAATTCCTTCCGCGTTAAAACTGCTCAGCGGCCGCGTATCCGGGCTCAGACATGTTTTGCAATATCTCATTCCACAATGGTGGCACTGAGCTTGGAGGCGACAATGCCATGCTCCGCCCGCAGCATCGGAATCCCTCGCAACACCGGATAGGCCAGCCCAACCTCCGAAGCATAAAAAAACTCGCCCCCAGTTTTGAGTTCCACCCCAGTCATCGGACAACGCCAGATATCGACCCGCGATTCGACTCCCCCACACGGGGCAACCCCAGCTTTTCTGAGGCAAAGCACACCGCTCGGGTTGAGAGGATTCGGAGCGTAATCCAGCAAGCGGTAATCGACCACCTCTGTTCCTAACTTCTCCGCCGTCTCCCGCAGACCCTCGACATACCCGTGGTGTCTCATCCTTGCTTGGGCATCGGCGGATGCCAGTTCATAGATGGGCTCCACCAGCACCACCGCTTTCCGCGCCACGCGCAGGCATTCCCTCAAGGCCTCTTCCTCCTTGCCACGGTTCGGCTCCAGAGAATGCGAACTGTAAACCACATCCACCGAACCATCCGCGAGCGGAATGTTCAGCAAATCTGCCACAAACAAGCTCGCTTCCTGACCAATTTCCGCTAACCATTTCCTGCCCTCAGCCACTCGCGACCAACTCACATCAAAACCTAACGCCAAACCCACCTTAGCACCAGTTTCCGCCAACACACCTGCAAGCGTCGTGGCCTCACCCACTCCCACTTCCATAATTGAATCCCCCTCATCGAGCACCCCTGCTAGCAATCCCGCAAGCTGCCTGCACCAGCATCGATTGTTCTCCGGGTGAGCGCGGGCCGCAGAAATGTAGGAACCGGCCTGCAAGTCGTAGGCCACAAGAGTAGCAAGAAGATTGTTCCCTTTCGCAGTTTTACTCGCGTCTCGGAAATGCTCTCGGCACCACTCCATCACATTCCCACCATGAAAATAAGCTTCTCGCATCCCAAGGATAACTCTTGAGACTTCTTGGGCGCTTTTTTGCATTTGCTAGGAAAATATGAGTTTTAGTTCTGACCCGGTTTTTCGGCAGTGAGTTTAACATGCCCATTTCCATAGAATAATCTCGCCAATGGGCTATTAAGTGAAAAGTGCAAAGGAGCAAGAAATCTCCGAAAATCGTTGCGAAGCCAATATGATCCTTTTGGTCTTCTAATATTCACGAGACCATTTTTAGCCATTTCTTGTTTGCCCCACTCTTCGCTCAATTGAGGCCCCTGCTGGATGGGAACCTGAAGCATATTTTGCCAAAATGTAGCCGAATCAAGCGTGACGAGGTCACTGAAAAACGATTCAGGAATCTCTTTTAATCGTGGATCATACTCTTGACTATATTTATAAATATTATTTAACTCATTGTTTATAGAATTGTGATCGATTGTATCAATGAAGTCTTTGAACTCAGAATCTTCCTGATACGCCGCTCTAAGCGCCTTAACTATATATCGATCAACAATTCCAGGCTTATCAATTCCTATATGTGAATATAGAACGCCAGGCATTTTGGTAACACGCGTGAGTTCTGAAATGGCCTTGCCGGCCATTTCGGTGGTTTCCAAATGCATTATAACTCCATAGGATACAACAAAATCAAATGTCTCATCAGCAAATGGAATGTCAATTGTTGATCCGGATTGATATTTACAAAATCCAGATGGAATTTTATTTTTGAATAAGACTTTATCAATTTCTTCTTTCCATTCTTCTCCAATATCCAAACATGTTACATGTTTGGCTCCTAAATTATACATTGCGACCTCAAAATAACCTGTATTTCCGCATCCAGCGTCAAGGACACTTTTCCCTTGAAAATAGCTTTGTGGTAAATCATAAGTTTCAACATTTTGAGCAGCGGAAAGATGCCTCTTAAAGATGCTATCATCTTTAAAATAATTTTTATGTTGCTCCAAGTATATTTGTTTAGTTTTTAGTTCGATTTCCGAATAGTTAGTTTCTGTTTTCATTTTAATCGCTTTGATTTTATTCCAATTTGAATATTTTTTCAGTTAAAGGGGTTCCTCGTTCCAAATCGGAAGTGGCTTTCCTTCCTAGGACACGATCCAATTCCTTGACCGGCAAACCATGCCCCGGGCGGATGGAGCGCACATTTTCGCGGGTGAATTCTTCGCCGACTTTCATGTCTTTGACCACAAAGAGCGAGCGGCGAAAGACTCGACTGGCCTGCTCTTTCTCGCTCATTTCATAGCTCACTTTGCCCAGGGCTCTTTCTGCGACACGGACGGCGTCGACCATGGCTCGGAATTCGGCTGGCTCGAGGGAGAATGCGGCATCTGGGCCTCCATCGCTACGGCGGAGAGCGAGGTGTTTTTCGATGATGCAGGCTCCGAGGGCCACTGCTGCGATTGGGACGGCGATTCCCAGCGTGTGGTCGGAGAGGCCCACGGGCACATGAAAGGCTTCGGCCAAATGCGGGATAGTGCGGAGGTTCATGTCCTCTGGCAAGGACGGGTAGGCGCTGGTGCATTTGAGTAGGGCGAGTTGGGCGCATCCAGCTTCGCGGAGCGTGCGCACGGCTTCGTCGATCTCTGCCAAGGTCGCCATACCGGTGGACATGATGACAGGCTTGCCAGTAGCGGCGACTTTTTTTAAAAGCTCGGTATCAACCAGCTCAAAGGAGGCGATTTTGTGGGCGGGAACATTCATTCCTTCCAGAAAATCCACAGCTGTATCATCAAACGGTGTCGAAAAACAATCCATGCCGAGTTTTTCGACTTCTTCTTTGAGCTTGGGCTGCCATTCCCATGGAGTATAAGCCTCACCGTAAAGCTCGTAGAGGTTCTGCCCTTCCCAGAGGGTCCCTTTGCCGATCAAAAATTCTGGGCGGCGTGAGTCGATCGTAATCGTATCCGGCGTGTAAGTTTGGAGCTTAATCGCATCCGCACCGGCTTGCTTAGCTGCATGAACGAGTTCCAGCGCGGTCTCAAAGCTCTGGCCATGGTTGGCTGACATCTCAGCGATGATGTAGCAAGGGCTCCCAGGCTGAATCGATTTTCCCGAGATATTAAACTTCTCCATGAGCGTCTTTATTCAAAATGTAGTGGTTTGCGGTTTGCGATTTGCATTGCGTCTCCTCGAGCCAGCTAAAGCCAGCTGCCTCAAATAGGCGCACTGAAGCATGGTTTGTGGGCTTGATGAAAGCATGGATTTTTTTAGCGTTCGAATTTTCGAAAAAAAGCGCCGTTGCCTTTAGCAGGACAGCCAAGCCGAGGCCTCTTCCTCTTAGACTTGAAGCCAGTCCAATAGAAACAATGGCTTCTTGATTCTCGATATCAAATCTCACTTGACCAACGGGTTCACCAGATTGGAAACTCGCCAAGTAAAAAAAGCAGGATGCATCGGCCATTTTCCTGTTACACCACTCCAAGTGCTCTTCCCATGGAATGGAATCGACCTCGAATGAGGCTTGCCTAACCAGAGGATCATTGGCCCATTCCCACAAAATTTTAAAATCGCCAGGCTCAACGCGCTTGAGCAAAAGCGAATCTGCAACCATTTCTGCCAGGACGCGCTTGGCTCCCGAGCCATCGACTAACTCACGGCTAACTTGGGAAATGCGATAGCATTCAGCGTGAGAGACAGCCAATTGACCAAGTTTTTTTTTGAAAGAAACCAGCGCGTCAGGGCTTGGTCTGCCAATCGAGGTTGCTACTTGCCGTGCGGAGAGCCCCTCAGCAATCTCCACTTGATTATCAGCTAAAACAAAAACCAGATTAGGCAATTCCATAAAGGCCAATTCCCAAGAAGTGCTACCCGCTGCCGCAACGGCAGTATCCGCCCAAACCATGAGTTCCGGCATGTTTGTGGCGTTAACGATCACCTCAATCAAGGCCGTGCTGTTATGTTGGCTTCGGATGAAGTTTTCAATTTCGCGCAGGTGGGGATTGCTTCCACCAATGACGACTTTGACATGCAAATCCAAATCGATCAGTGCTTGGATCACTTGGAGGGTGACATTATCCGGGTCGGAACCACCCAGTGTGACAAGGATTTTTTTTGCCATGGGGGCGATTTCGCGTTGCCATCCTTTGTAAGTCAAGAATTCCTTTCTCAGCATCGCAAATTTTGGCCCCAGCAAAAGTTTGGTAGCTGGGCTGCGCTTGGCGTAGAGCTCCTCGCGGGCGGAGATGTTTTGGTTCAGCACCCAATCGGCATGGTAGAAATCCGCATGGCCATAGTCATCAACGACCAACAATGTGAATCCGGCCGTCTTGATCCCAAGTTGATAATCCGAGCCGAAGTGGTAGCCATCCAGAACGACTCGCGCGTTTTTGCGGTCGGCTTGGAGCGTTTCAGCGATTAAGTGCATCGTCTCGCTCAAGTCTTCTGGGCTGCCCAGAGTCGCATCAATTCGCAAAAGGTGGAAGCCCTCGCTTGCCAAGCGCTGTTCCAGCGCCGGAGTAATCTCGGCGCAGAGAAAATGCACCTCCCCGCCTTGCGCCTGCCAAGCCTGGCCAAGAGCAATCATTCGCATGATATGCCCCGTGCCGATCGAGACACTGGCATCTGCGCGGATGAGGAGGGTGGAAGGCATGGGAAGAGACGAAGAAGTAACGTGTGGCGAGTGGCTGGTGGTGGGTTATTGTTGCGAGCGCAACTTGGAGGCGAGGGCGCCGATCGATTGGGAAAGGTTTTTGTATTCGGTGCGTAGGTTCTCGGCGGCAGATTGGCTAAGGTAGCGACGGTCTTCAGCAAGATAGAGCATGGAGCGAACTTCGCCGGACGAGCCCTTGGACAAATCCAGAAAATGTGCAAAATCTTTCTTCGTCCGCCGCTCGAAACCTTCCGCTATGTTGTTCATTACGGATACCGCAGCGCTTTGAATTTGGCTGCGGAATTCGAAATCGCGGATTTTCTCAAAAGCGTCATAAACTTCGTTGGTCAAGACCCGTGACCGTTGCCAAATCTGCAAATCTTCAAAATTTTCAGCGAATCCCATACTCGTTACCAGTTACTCGTTACCCGCCACAGACGACTCCGTCGGCTTTTTTTCAATCTGTTAATTGGTCGCAAGGGCTTTCGATCGGACTTGGATGATGGAGGCAAGAGCGCGCAAGGAATCATTCACGGATTTTGAATCCGGAAAAGCTTCGGCGACATCAGGCTCCAACAAGATCAAGTTCGTGCCTTGCTGGTAGAGCTTGGCGTATTTGCCTTTGGTGCCTGCGCTGAAATCATACTCGGCGAGCATCGTTTCTTTTTTAGCTTTGGACTTTTTCATATTGGTTTCTTTCTTTGCGGCTTGCTGGTCGCGCGCTGATAATTCTTAAATGGTTGCCTCGTTCCGTGTGAATAACCACTAACAATCGGCCAGCTTGAGACATTCCCATGGTAATAAATCTGGGCTCGTCTTGCGAGTGCTTCAAGTCCGGGATCGTGATTGATTGTTCATCTCCAAAAATTGTGCCCGCTTCGGTGAAGGCAACTCCATGCTTGATGGCATTAGCGGTCGCCTTTTCTTCATCCCATTCGAATAGCAGTGCCATGGATCAGATCGATTGAAACATCCTTTCAGCGCGCTCCCAATCTTCGGGAGTATCGATGTCTTGAACCAAATGGCGCGGCAGTATGACTGGATATGACCTTGCTGTGAATACACCTTCATTTTCCAAAAACGCATTTTTGCGCCCCCAGTAAAATTGACCCGCATCATGCAAAGCCTCTGGCAGGTCCTGCGAGCGCTTTAAATCATTCTCGGGCCAGAACATTTCGACTCTACCGCTTTCAGCAAGCTGAATCGCACGGAAGATCGGAAATGCGTAACTGGTGACGCTGAATGCGAACTCGGCATCGAGTTTTTCCTTCAGAATCCTGAATCCCTTGCGAAGGAACTCCGCGCGCAAAAATGGCGCTGTGGCGTAGATGCAGCAGGCAAATTCGACGGGCGCGCGATTTTCCTCCCACCAGCTGATAGCATGGGCGATGACCGGCAATGTGGTGGCATGGTCATTCGACAATTCGGGCGGACGGCGAAACGGGGCCTGTGCACCGCAAGACTCAGCAACCGCAGCGATCTCTTCATCATCGGTGGAAACCACCACGGCATCGAAAACTCCGCTCTCAAGTGCAGCCTCGATCGAACGAGCAATCATCGGCTTGCCGCAAAACGGGCGAATATTTTTCCGAGGGATTCTCTTACTTCCCCCACGGGCAGGAATGATGGCGATGGTTTGCATTGGAAAGAAAATGCTGAAAGACTAGTCGAGAGTCGAGGAAAGCGCCTTCGGCGCTGTAGCGGGTAACGAGTAACTGGTAGCGAGTGAAGTGGGCAGATATTATTCATGAAAGGCCCATGGCCGCTCACGCCAGACACCCGCTTTTTCAAGTTCCAATTTCCTCTGCGGTGAAATCGGCACGGCCCCGAGACTACGCATCCACTTTTCAAACTCCTCATCCGTCATGCCCGCTGTCACAGAGGCACGCGCCACTAAATTCAATATTTTAACTTTTACACCAGGTTCGGTAGTAGTGTTCATAATTTTTTTTGAAATCCTCTAACGCATATTCCACGGCAAGGTCAAAATCAAGTCTTGGTAGCCATAGCTTTTGAATCAATCGCCCTCTGTGGTCCACTTGGTCAAGGTGTGGAACCCCGTGGGCGCCATCATATCTGGCAATATCTAAGAGCTCAAGGTCTTCATTGATATACATGAGTCTGATAACGAATGAAACCACGATTCCATCGACTCGGGTAAAATCCGCCACAATGAAAAAACCATCTCCTAATTGAATTTCAAAATAGTTCCAAGGCATGTTGTTAATGTTTGTTATTCGCCACTTCGCCCTGTAAATTATTGCCTTTATTCTACCTTGGTCAGCATTTTAGCTTTCAGCTTTTCAAAAACCAGTGCGTTTTTTACGGCTTGAATGACTTTCTCCACATCGGCATCGGACATGGCTGGATAGAGGGGAAGACTGAGAGCGCGGGAGTAAAATTCTTCGGCATTCGGGCATTTACCAGGAGCGTAGCCGAAAGCACGGCGATACCAAGGCTGCAGGTAAACAGGGATGTAGAGGACCTGCGTGCCGACGCCTTGTTCCCTCAATTCCTGCATGACCTCAGTGCGGGTTTTGCCAAGACGCGGAAAATCGATTTGGACGGTGTAGAGGTGGAGGGAGATGTCGGATAGCTGATAGCTAAAACTGGAGTCGAGGGTCGAGAGTCGAGGGTCGAGAGTATTAGAAGCGGCAGAGGCAACGGGTAACGGGTAGCGAGTGGTTGGTGAAGAGGAAGAGAGGGCTGGGGTGTTGAGCCAGTCGATGTTGGCAAAGGCTTGGTTGTAGCAAGAGGCAATTTCTTGACGGCGGGTGATGAATTCGGGCAGGCGCTTGAGTTGGCTGCGTCCCAAGGCGGATTGGAGATCGGTAATCCGATAGTTGTAACCAAGATCTTGCATTTCGTAATACCAAGGGCCTCGCTCGGAAAATGATAACGGATGACTGATAGCGGATGGCTGATTTGGCTTCGCTGAATCCTGAAAACTGGAAGCTGAAAACTCGCAATCATCTAATCCAGTAAATTCATCTCGATTCCTTGTAATGCCGTGAGTGCGGAGAAGGCGGGCTTTTGCGGCCCATTCGTCATTTTCAGTAAGTAGAATGCCACCTTCGCCAGTCGTGAGTGTTTTAACAGGATGGAATGAAAATGTGGTAATATCCGCCCACGGGTGGCCTCCAAGTTTCCATTTTCGTCCGTAAGCTTGAAAGCCGCCGCCAGTGCCGTGACAGGCGTCTTCGATGACATATGCTCCATGACTGCGAGCAATACGGGCAATTTCGGGCATATTGCAAGGTTGACCGGCATAGTCCACTGCGACAACTGCCTTGGTGTCTGGCTTCCAATTTTGCTCGAGCACCACAGGATCAAGATTGTAGGATTTTGGATCGATATCGGAAAAATCCGGCGTCGCTCCGACATACGCAGCGGCATTGGCAGATGCAACAAAGGTGTTTGGAGATGTCACAACCCGATCTCCCTTGCCGATACCCAGCACTTGCATGGCCAAGTGCAAGGCGGCCGTCGCATTGCAAACCGCCACTGCGTGCTTGGCGCCGACAAAGGCTGCAAATTCCTTCTCAAACGCTTCGACTTCTGGACCACAGGTTAAGAAATCCGAGCGAAGCGAACGGACGACCGCTGCGATGTCGTCTTCAGAAATGGACTGTCTGCCGTAGGGAATCATGTTCAATGTGTCGTTTCGATCGAAATGAGCGAAAATCCCTCTTTGCCTGCCGAGGAAGCAAGGTTTTTGTCAAGAGTGACAAATGGCAATTCCGGCACTTGAATTCCGGAAAAAAACAAGGCGCTGGCCAGTTGGAGAGCGTCGGCCGCACGCAGGGGATGAGTCATCAGAAGACGACGAGCAATGCGACGAACCTCCGTGGTAGGTTGCACCTCGTAGGAACGGCTAAGAATTTTTGCCAAATTCTCCTCCGCCAACGACACTGCTGTGCGATCCAAACCACCCTCGCGCTCCCTGCGAGCAAGAGCAGAGAGGCACTCTGTTTCCGTTCCCCACCAAACAACGATTTCATGATCCGATTTTTTGAGTTCCAAGAGAAACGGCGTCGTGCTTTCCTTCACTAATAGTGGAAGAATCGCCGAACTATCCCAAAACCTCATCGCCCGGCTCCCCTCTCTTCCAGTAGCAAGTCCGAGAGCTGACTGCCACCAATTGATTCGATAGGGTCGATATCAGCACCCATATTAGATTCCAATCGAGGTCTTTTCAATTGCCCAAGTTTTGACAACTGAGCAACTCGAGCAGACCAATTCCCACGAACTTGTGAAGGCGTAAAAGGGATGAGCATGGCTACTGGCTTATCCCTATCTGAAATTACAACCTCATCGCCACAAGCGACTTTTTCGATAAACTGGCTGATATTGTTTTTGATTGTGGATATGTTGGCCTGAATCATAATGGAATTATGGCCTATAATCTAGGGTTGTCAACTGCTTTTAACCCAATCACGGCATACTCGGTTTTTTGTAACCCCAACGCAATCATTTTATTGAAATTACTTGGCCAATTCTCTTCCGCCATGGGATCTATGCTATTGCATTCACCACAAAACCGGAATCGACATGCTTTTTGATCAAATCCCGAATCTGGGCTGCATTCAACCAATCCGCATTTTCTCCAGATGAATAGCAGAAACCGGGCATAACATGCTTGGCCTGGTAGTGGGCTAGATATCTATCCATGACGCTTTGATAAGATCCTTCCTGAGAGTTTGGCACGATGACATAGTAATTCTCTGTCTCAATGGTATTTTGCGAGTCTGAGGCAGTGATCATTTCCTCGTGCAATTTTTCACCGGGGCGAATGCCAACCACTGGATGCTCGCAATCCGGCCCAATCGCCTTGGCGACTTCCGTAATCCGATAGGAAGGAATTTTGGGAACAAAAATTTCTCCACCAAGAGCATTCTCCAACGCGAAGAAAACCATGTCCACGCCTTCCTCCAGCGAGATATTGAAGCGCGTCATACCTAGATCCGTAATAGGCAGCACACCGGATCTTCGCTTTTCCATGAAAAATGGAATCACAGATCCGCGTGACCCCATGACATTTCCATAGCGAACAACGCTAAACTTTAAATCGCGGTGGCCTCGAATGTTATTGGCGGCAATGAAGAGTTTATCGGAGCAAAGCTTGGTAGCGCCGTAGAGGTTGATGGGCGCAGCTGCTTTGTCGGTGCTTAAAGCAACGACATTTTTAACACCGGCAGCCATAGCCGCTTCGATGACATTTTGCGCGCCGAGCACATTGGTCTTAATGCATTCAAAAGGATTGTATTCTGCCGTTGGCACCTGCTTAAGGGCAGCCGCATGGATGACTGTATCAACGCCCTCCATGGCAAGACGAAGTCGGTCGCCATCCCGCACATCACCAATGAAGAAGCGAATACTCGGATACTTTGAAGGCGGATAATGTTGAGCCATCTCGAACTGCTTTAATTCGTCGCGAGAATAAATAACAACGCGTCGAATATCGGGTTGGCGTTTTAGTAGAATCTCTACAAATTTTTTCCCAAAGGATCCAGTTCCTCCGGTAATGAGAACACTTTTCATGACTTAAAACTTTATTTTTAAAAAAGAGCGATTTCAGCCTTTCTAAAAGACATAGCTAGCGGAGTTTGAAGCAGAAGATCAATGGAAAACTGAAAAGCGGAGAAGCGTAACGGGTAAGGAGTGGCGGGTTGCTGGTGACGGGCGAGGAAATGCGAAAAAGTTGAGTGCTAATTGACCTGATGCACAGCATTTTTCATGCCGAAAGCAATCCGCCTTCGCGCTGCGCGACTCCGCCGTGACATGGTGGAAAACTGAAAGGCTGACATACTGATAGGCAGAAATGGTAACGGGTGGTATGACGATTAATTTTCAAACGGCAAACTCAAAAACTGGTGTCTGGACGACTTTGATTGGCTTTTGATTTTGAAATGTAAACGACTGCAAACGTTGAACGGTTTCAGGAGAGATTCGGGCAGGCACATTCTCGACTAAATAAAAATGCCCATCGTGCTCCAAAGTATAGGTAACTTTTTTCTTCCGAAACTCTTCATCACAAGTTTGCAAGCCAATCTGCTTCACACAGCGATCAAACTCCTCGTCTAGCATACCAGCCGTTAAAGAGGTTTCGGGCAGCTTGCCCTGCTCAAGATTCTTCCTAACGCTTGACATGGCATTCATGCCTTTAACTCTGGCACAAAGTTTTCTTCATAGTCCTCGACCAGAGCACCCAAAACATCCATGAAAGAAGCCAGCGGATGATTCTCGTCTTCACCGACTTCATCTGTGAGCTCATCCAAAAACGCAACCAGCCGGCTGTATTCCTCTTCAGTTCGAGGAACGCAAACCAGCGTGGAGAATGGACGCCACTCCTTAGCCAAGTTTTCCAATTGTGCAACACTCATTTTTTCCAAACTCCTTTATCGTATTCAGCATGGGTCAAGACATGCCGAATGTAAACTTTTTTCCGGTTGTAATGGATCGCCGCAACAGAGCCATTTCACCTGATTTGGGTATGAACTTTTAAACCTCGCTTATGCGGCAGGATTTTTTCCCAGCTCTTTTTGGGATGGCGTGCCGGGGTGCGTGGAGGAGTTGCATCCGGCGCCAAGGTGT
>JBILWM010000175.1:0-2976 GCA_044369905.1 Terrimicrobiaceae bacterium
ATCCAACAAGCGTCTTCATCAATATGGGTTCATCCTGCCATGGGCCTTCGCGGAGGCGGCAGCAGAGAAATGCTGACCACTGCCGGTTCAACCGCCGGATGCGGAAAACCGCATGTCCGGTGGTGTGAAGGCTCACGGGGCGCAATCCCCGTGGGCCCATCCGATCCTTGGGTTACGAAGACGCCGCTTTGCGGCTGAAAAATGGGGCATGCGAGACGATGTGCTTCCCAAGTTGCGTGGGAGATCAGTGAGTCGGGCTATTTTTTTGCTTCGAGGAGCACTTTGGTTTCCAGAGTTCCGGCTTTCGCCTCGTTGCGGAATTTGATGGTCGAGAGGTTTCTCGTGCCGAGTTTGCGGCTTGGGGTTATTTCAACGGTTGTGCCAGCAGGCGGTGTGATGAGCGCCCGGCCGCGTGCGCCGGTGATGATGACTTGGCCGTTGTCGTTTGTGACGGGCAGTGGCGTGTGCCAGAGGAACTCGACACCATCGGCTTTGTTGAGCTCGTAATCATCCGTGATGGTGATTTCGCTGGCCGATGGGGAAGTGAAAGTGCGTTTCCATGATTTGTAAAAACTAGGCCAGAGGACGCCAGAGTTGATCGTGGCGTTGAAGGCGGTGGTATCTCCGGTAGCTTCGGGAATGACGGCGACACTTGCCGGGTTGCTGGCGCCTGGGCGGTTGCCGGTTTTGACGACGGGAACGAGCATATTGTGGTTCTGCGCGTGCTTCATCGCCGGTGCCGTGGCATCGGAATAGTTCAAGCCACCCGGATCGGCCGCGAAAGTTTCGCCGGCAAACTCAAGCACAAAGCTGCCACGATCCTCGTGGTTGTGTCCGGCTTTCGCAGGCCCGCCGATGACGACCAGTTTGGTCAGAAGATCGCCGCTCTTGCGGGTCGAGGCAGCGATGCCGTTTTTGGGGAGAAGAACGAAAGGTTCGTAGAAATTCGGATCAACACCAGTCAGATCAGGTGGTGGCAGGGCCCACAGTTCCATTCCCTGGCGCTGCGCCGGAGTGAACGCAGCGAGTATGCGTGCGGAGGCACCGCCTGGGCGAATCTTGCTCATCACGCTGAGCACCGATGCACTCACCGGAGCAAACGGTCCACCCTGCGCGTCACTCACGAGGATAAGTTGGGTGGGTTTTTCCGTGCTTCGTAACGCCTCGATGTAGTCGTCGGTTTTGCTTAGCAGCGGCGGGAGGAGTTCTGTGAACGGCTTGTTGCGGGCATTGGCATAGATCGCCAGTGCAGGGAGCGCGTTGTCGAGGGTGTAGGCCAAATACCCGCTTCCTTCGGGGAATCCGCCATCAGAAAGAAAGTTGTGCGCGAGGCTTTCATTCAATTCGGCGAAGGCGAGGTCGTTGTAGGGTTTCAGGTGTCCCCAGCCGCTTTGCTTCTCGAGCAGCGAATAGATGGCGAGGCGGCCGACCGAGAAGACCGGGAGCTGATTGCAGGTGAAAATGTAGGGGTATTTCCAAACATTGTAGTTGATGTTGCCAAGGCCGTCTTCGGCGAGGCGTCGAAGAATGAGTTCGCGCGCGGCGGGTGTCATGAACGAGCCGGCCAGATCAAAGGAGACCGCCAAGGCTTCGCAGACCTGAGCCTGTGCGAAGCAGCGTTGATTCCAGGAGCTGTCGGGAAACTCAGTGATAAAATCGGCATCCCAATGGGGAATGAGCGCGATTTGCACGGCGGCCTTGGCTACTTCGCGGAGCGCCTGCTGGTCATCCGCAAGTGCCGCTTTTTGCGCTGCATCGACGAGACCCATGCTGCCCTTTGTTCCATCGCTCTTGGTGAAGGCGAAGGTCTGTGACAGGCGATCTCCGCTCTTGGTGCGGCGGCCGAAGAGATTCTGGTTGGAGGCGCCGGTGAGGTGAGGCTCGAGCGTGATGCGAGGCTCGAGTTGCAGTTGCTTCGTTCCAGCGGCGGCAGCGTCTTTTTTGGCTTCCTCAAATCCAGCTTTCGAGGTGAGGAGGTTGTAGAGTGGGGCGGCGCTGGCGGGCTCGGGAGTCTCCCGGATGAACAAATCCATCGGCTGTTCAGTGAAACTTTTCCAACGGGCTGCTTCGATCTCCGCCAACTGTGGGTCGCGCAGGCCGAGCCAGAGAAGATTTGCGGAAATCGAACCCGGCGCGGCGGCTCCGAAGGTGATGCCGACCTTGTAGAGAGCATTTGCTGCGGGGAGAGGCAGCACGAATTGGTCGGTGTGGCCGACCTCGCAGTCAAATTCCTTGGTCACTGGTCCTGCATCGGTCTCGGCGTTGAGGGTGACCTTTGATCCCTTGGGGAGGCCAGCACTCAACACGAGTTGCGAGTAGGGAGCCAACGCTACGCCGCCACCGGCATAGCTGCGCTCTACCGTAGGACCCTCACCCGCCTCTGCTGCCGTCCACTTCAAGTTGATCATGCTCCATTGCTGAGTTGCAGCGGCCTCGGGATTCTCGCTGACGATCTTCCACTTCGGCCAGGCCTCAAGATTTCGATCGAAAAAGGCCTCGACGATCGCATCGCCGCCGGACACTGGCACAACGCGAGCATCCGTAGGGTCAGACGGAGTGGGAGATGGATTTGGCGTTGCAGATGCCTTTGGCTCAACAGGCGGCGCGGAAGGCGCGGGAGATTCTTTGCAACCTGCAGCAAGCAATGTGAGAGCCAGTGCGGCAGTCAGGAGAGTGGATTTAGTCATTGGATTGGTCAGCGAAGTTGGCGGGTTCTTCTGAGGATGATGGTTTCTTGCGTGGGCTTATCTCAACGCGCCGCGAGACAGAACTCGAGCATCTTCTCGATGGTCGTTTCGGCAACGCACATGCGCGTGTCGGCGCCGCCGTAGTAAACCAGCAGACGACCGTCGGGCATTTCCACCGCGCCGCCGGTGAAGACGACATTCGGCACTTGCCCGACGCATTCGTAGGGGGTCTCGGCGGCAAGGATCATGTCACGCGGGGCGGCGATGATCTTCGAGGGATCTTCGAGAT
>JBILWM010000028.1:0-34202 GCA_044369905.1 Terrimicrobiaceae bacterium
TGCTATCGCAGCCTGCTGCCGCATTGGGAGCGGGAAAAAGCTCTCGCCGGGCTTGTCTGAAATCGCGGGCCACCACCCCACAAACCCCTTTTGTTGGAGCGGCAGCCATGGCGGGACAAAACACTCCTGTCATGAAAAAACCGACACCCACACACAAAGAAATCCTCGCGCTTCTGCGGCACGAGATCGTCTGCCACATCAAAACCCTCCGCAGAGAAGGCCTCCCGCTCGTTGAATGCGTGCGGGACGCTTCCTTGCGTCCCTGGCCAGCGGAGGGTGGGCGGTATTTTGCCGCCCGCACGCTTGTAGCCGTCACCAGTGATGCAGCCGTCCGGCAGGACGATGGCGCAGCGGCCACCGGGCTTGAGGAGTTGGATCATGAGGATGACGAAGAGGTCGGCGGATTCCCGGCAGCGGAAGGACTGCGGGAAGTTCGTCTCCACGCCGTCGGCGATGCTGGCGCCGAAGGGCGGGTTGGCGAGGATGCACTCCACCTGCTGCTTGGGGCCGATGGTGTTGTATTCGGTCTTGAGGCTGTCGAGGTAATGCCAGTCGGGCACGTCGAGGCCATGGAGGATGAGATTGGTGAGGCCGAGGACGTAGGAGACGGGCTTCAGCTCCCAGCCGGTGATGGACTTTTGCAGGATGGCCTCGTCATCGAGGGTGCGGACTTCCTTTTCCCTGATGTAATCAATGGCCGCGCTGAGGAAGCCGCCAGTGCCAGCGGCGGGGTCGAGCACTTTTTCTCCCAGCTTGGGCGCGGTCATCTGCGTCATGAGCTGGGTGATGGCGCGGGGCGTGTAGTATTCGCCCTTGTTTCCTGCATCGCGCAACTCGACGAGGATGGACTCATAGACGGTGCCGAAGACATGGCGGTCGTCGCTGTTGTTGAAGTCGAAACCGTTGAGCTGGTTGCTGTCGACCTTGCGCAGCTCGTAGCCGGATTTCATGTAGTTATTCGAGCCGTTGAAGACTTCTTTCACGAGGGCGGCGCGCTGCGGGGCGTGGGGAGCTTTGAGGTTCTTGAGCGTGGCGAAGAGTCCGTCGGTGGGATGGTCGATGAAGAGGATGAGTTCCTCGCCGGTGATACCTTCGGCATCAGCAGCCCAGTGCCTCCACTGGAATTTCTCGGGGATGACGGACTGGTAGCGGTCGCGGATGAGTTCGAGTTCCTGGTCTTTGTCGTCGAGGATTTTCAGGAAGAGGAGCCAGCCGAGCTGCTCCAGTCGTTGGGCATCGCCGGAGACGCCGCGATCTTGCCGCATGATGTTTCTGACATTTTTGATGATGGAGGAGATGTTGGGCACAGAAATAAGGATGAAGGGTGAAGGATGAATTAGATTTGGCCTTTTTGGAAATCGTCGTGAAGATGGCGAGGAGTTGGTTGCACTCGTCGCGGAGAGGGGCAAACTTTGTCTGTGGAACGATGCCACTGTCGGCGAGGAGCTCGAGCCAGTAGGCAGATTCGTCCAATTCCTTCAGGCAGTCGCCGATTTTCGAAACAAATTCGGCTTTGGAACGAGAACGCTGCGCTTCACAGTAGTTCGCTCCCACGGACGTGCCGGAACGCAGCACCTGCTTGCCCAGCACTTTTGCCTCTTCCGCCTTCGGTAGTGCCGAAAACATTTTGATGACGTGCAGCGCAAATGACTTCGTGCGATCCCGCAAATCCGAAACTTCATCATTCATCATTCAAACTTCACCCTTTCTTTTAATAATGGCGGAGATGTTGGGCATGGTGAAAAGAGAGTTGAAATCGTGTCAGCGTTCGGTAGTGTGATGTGCAGCGACGAGCGTGGCCGCCCCGAAGGCGACCCGAGTCCCACCGGGGCTCCTCGCCGCTCCTTTTATTTCTGGACCTCTTGGAGCCATTGGATGACATCGGGAAAAGCTTCCTCGCCACGATGAATGAGGTGCTGGAGCAGGACAATTCCAGTATCGTCGATTTTTTTCGGCGGGAGGCCAATTTTACGCTCTTCGTCTTTTCGGGCGAATAAAGTGCAGAGATCCGCAAGTTGGAGAAGCAGGCTCTTGTGGGAATCAATGAAGAAGCCTTTTTCAATAATCCGATCCAAACGAAGCGCGCCGGGCGTGGCACGCAGGAGCTTGAGAAAGCGCTCGATGTCGCTAACGACTTCGCGATTGTCGTCAGAGATAAAGATTCCGAGAGCTTCGGGACCGGCCGTTTTCAGGAAGCTGTTGGCGACCTGCGCGACGAGGGGGAAAGCCGCTAAATGTGGATTGACACTGATGTTGGTTCCGAACGCCTCCTTCATCCAGCGCTCGTAGCGATTTTTCGTGATCGCTCGGTAAGTGAAGCGGAGTTGATGTGCTCCGGCGATTCGGAGCCACTCATCACGAAGGCTCACGCGAGTGTGGACAGGAATGCCCTTGAAGCAACCCGTGCCCTGCCGCAAGTCGCCGGCGTGCATTTCAAAATTCTGCGGCCGTGGAGACGGAACATGTCTCTCGAGTGCGCGCTCGAGTTCGGCCTCGACAGGCTGCCACTTATGTTCGGGGACAATTAAAGCGCCGAGGACAAAAACGGGTTGTTGGGGATCGGCGAGATTGTTGCCGGTGTTGCCCGATTCATCGAGGCAGATCAGATGCATGGATCAAGCGGCTTGGTAAAGTTCCTGGGCGAGGTCATGGACCGCTTTCTCGTATTCGGGCTTTCCGCCGAAAGCGCGAATGATCTCGACGGGTGACCCCAGCTTGTTGAGCGGGTCGAGCCGGATGACTTCGGGATTTTCCAGATCGAGGGCGCCCTCATCGGCATATTTTTCGAGGAGGCTCTCAAGGACCTTGCGGGCGAGGCCTTCGTGGCGGCCAAAGACATCGCGCTTCCTAACGGCATCGGCGCGTTCCTTGCGGGTGAGCGGGGGCTTGTCGTAGGCGATATGGCAAACGAGGTCGAAGGGATCGAAGGCGGAGCCGACTTCCTCCTGGAGGGCTGCGAAGAGCACGCCCCGCGCCTCGAGCTCCTCGACGATGGCTTGTTTGCGGTCGGCATGAGACCAGTGGGTGAGGAAATCATCCAGCGAGGCGTGGTTTTTTAGAATGTTCCTGCGGGTGTAGTCACGAAGGCTCTCGGTGATGATCTTGCCATCGTCGTCCATGTATTGAACCCGCTCCTTGATGATGGCGACTTCCACGCCGTTCACGGTGACCTTGCGTGCGCCTCTGTATGGGACAGGGTCTTCTCGAAGAACGGATGAAGCGGATGTTTCGTGGTCCGGGAAATCGATTTCCTCGCCGGTGAGTTCATCAGTCACGGGGAGGTTATCGACCTCCCTATCGGTTTGCGAGATGTCGTCGTTTTCATAGACCTGCTTCACGCGGACGGGGTCGCCGTCGAAGTCCTTGTCCGCGAAAAGCGCGGTAACATTCCGAAAATCCATGATGGTGAAGTAGTGCTTCCCGAAGTCTTCATTGATGCGGGTGCCGCGTCCGATGATTTGTTTGAACTCGGTCATGGAGCCGATGTTCGAGTCGAGGACGATGAGCTTGCAGGTCTGGGCATCAACTCCGGTGGTCATGAGCTTCGAAGTCGTGGCGATGACGGGATACAGCTCGTTGGGGCTGATGAAGGCGTCGAGGTGGTCCTTGCCCTCTTTGTTGTCCCCGGTGATCTGCATCACATATTTGCTGTTGGTGGCAACGAGGTCGGCGTTGGCATTTGCGAGTTCGCGGCGCATGGCCTCGGCGTGTTCGATATCCACGCAGAAGACGATCGTCTTGGAGAAGCGGTCGCCGCCTTTGAGAAACTCGGTGATTTTTTGGGCAACAAGGCGGCGGCGTTCTTCGACGATGAGGTGTTTGTCGAAGTCGGTGCGATTATAGATGCGGTCCTCGACGGGCTGGCCATCCTTATCCTTGAAGCCGGCGGGCGGTCGCCAACCCTCGGCGTCGATGTCGAGGGTGACTTTCACGACTTTGTAGGGGGCGAGGAATCCGTCCTCAATGCCCTGCTTGAGCGAGTAGGTGTAGAGGGGTTCGCCAAAATACTCGGTGCTGGAAATCTCCTTGGTTTCCTTCGGTGTGGCGGTGAGGCCGATGTGAGTCGCGCCCTTGAAGTATTCCAAAATCTCGCGCCACTTGCTGTCTTCACGGGCGCTGCCGCGATGGCACTCGTCCACGATGATGAGGTCGAAAAACTCGGGGCTGAATTGCTTGTAGGCGTCGGCGTCGTTGTTGTCGGAGAGGCCCTGGTAGAGCGCGAGGTAGATGTTGTAGGCGGTATCGATTTGCTTGTGCTTGATGACGGTCATCGCCTCCTTGAAGTGGCGGAAGTCACCGCGAACGGTCTGATCGATCAGCGAAGTTCGGTCGGCAAGAAACAGGATGCGCTTTTTCACTCCGCTCTTCCACAGGCGGTAGATGATCTGGAAGGCGGTGTAAGTCTTGCCAGTTCCAGTCGCCATGACAAGGAGGTGGCGGTTGTTGCCTTCGTTGCAGGCGATGGCTTCGACCGTGCGGTTGATGGCGATTTGCTGGTAGTAGCGAGGTGAGCGGTTCGAGCCGTCGGTGAAGTAATCCTGAGCGACGACGGCCTCGACCTCATCGGTGATGCCTTTGAAGGCTTTGTATTTCTGCCAGAGATGTTCGGGTGAGGGAAAAGCATTGAGCGGGATTTCCGTTTCGATGGGACCCGACTTCACCGTCTTGTCATGAAAAAGGAAGGCGTCGCCATTGCTGCTGAAGACAAAGGGAACGTCGAGCGGTTTGGCATAGCCGAGGGCTTGCTGCATTCCCGCGCCGACGGTGTGCTTGTTGTCCTTGGCCTCGATGATCGCGAGGGGGATGTTGGGCTTGTAGTAGAGAATGTGGTCGACGCGCTTTTTCGCGCCTCGAGCATGGATTTTTCCTCGCACATAGATGCGGCCATCGGTGAAACCGACCTCTTCGCGAATTTGTGTGTCGAGGTCCCAGCCAGCAGCCACGAGGTTGGGCGTGATGAACTTCGTGCATATGTCGCGTTCACTAAGGGATTTTTTGTGAAAGGTTTCAGGCATTAATCGTTGATATTTATCTTACTGCGAGGTGACTGAAGCGGTTTCTGTAAAAGTCTGACAATAGCGGGCCGCCTTTCGAAAACAAGAGATTTTTCAATTCAGAAAGCATTTTTTTGACAGAATCGGAGCGGAGCGGAGAAAGACTGCTGGTAGCAGCCCGCAGGGTGAGCGAAAGCAAGTCAATTACAGGATTAGCAGGACGGGAGATGATGGATTTTGAATGTTGAATTGTGGATTGGCGGTCCTCCTACGCGCTTCGCGACTCCGGCGTGACAAGGTGGCAAATTTTGGATTATTTGTGTCATTCGATGCCCTGATGCAAACAGGAACTGGTTTTCACAGCGGCTGTCCTCCTTCATTAAGGATACCGAGGTAGGCTTCATAAACGAAAACGCGGTTGCGGCGTTGACCGGTGAGTTCGCGAGCGATGCCGATGGAAACAAGGTTCTGCATGGCTTTGCCGGCTGTTGGGAAGCTCATCTGGTGCTGGCGGCAGAGGTGACTGAGAGTCAGGACGGGGCGTTCGCGCAGAGCCGCAAGGACGCGGAGAGTGTTGGCGGCGGCGCGTCCACTTTGTGCTGTGCGGCGGGTGTCCGCCTCGAAGAGATCTACGAGCCGGCGGGCAGTCTGAACGGCACTGTGGGCGGTGGTTTCCACACCTTCTAGAAAGAAATCGACCCAGGCTTCCCAGTCTCCCGTGGTGCGGACGCGGTCGAGAAGTTCGTAATAAACAGAGCGGTGCTCTTTTAAGAACAGCGAGAAATAGAGCAGGGGCTGCGCGAGGAGGCGGCCGTGGTGCAGGAGCAGAGCAATGAGCAGGCGGCCGAGGCGACCATTGCCGTCGAGAAACGGATGGATGGTCTCGAACTGCACATGGGCCAGAGCGGCTTTGAGCAGGAGGGGCAGACCTGTGTCATCCTTGTGGAGGAAGGCTTCCAGTGCGGCCATGCAGGGTTCGACTTCTTGCGGAGGTGGTGGCACAAAACGGGCATTCCCTGGCCGGGTGCCCCCGATCCAATTCTGGCTGCGGCGAAACTCGCCGGGCTGCTTGTCGCTGCCACGGCCTTTGGACATGAGGGCTGCGTGCATTTCGCGGAGCAGGCGATTGGAGAGCGGGAAGCCTTCGCGAAGGCGGGACATGCCGTGTTCCAAGGCGGCGATGTAGTTGGACACCTCCACGACATCATCCATGGGACTGCCGGGAACCTCCTCCAACTCGAAAAGCAAAAGATCGGAGAGCGAAGACTGGGTTCCCTCAATCTGTGAGGAAAGAACGGCTTCGCGCCGGACATACGAGTAGAGAAACAAGTGCGGGTTCGGCAGAAGCGTGCTGATGCTGTCCAGGCGCCCAACCGCCAAGGTGGCGCGCTCCAGAAGTAACTGCCGCGCGCCTCCGGTCTCCAGCGGAGGAACAGGCGGCAGGGGATGCGGCGCGAAAGCGCGCACCTGCTCTCCCGCTGTGACGGTAGTGATGTAGTGGCCTGTGGCGTCACGGTTCATGGATTGAATCTTGAACAAGAAAATCTGTTATTAAAGAAAAAGCTATTTTTATTTAATATAAATCAGATTTCAAAGAACAGAGGAAGGCGTCTGGATTTTAAAAAGTTTGGTAACAGCAAGCGCTGGAAGTGCCTCAGTCATAAATAACGCCGGGGTTCATTTCGCGGGGCGAATACCAAGTGATGCCGTGTTCCTCCTTAAGGATTTCTTTTTTTCGCCTCCAAATGAGATGGCAGCTGCCGAGGTGCTCGTATTTGCCTCCCGAGACTTCCTGATGGGCGCGTTCTGCGGCCGCTTTGATGATCGGGCCGATGTCTGGATCATCTCTGATCGGGTCGTAGAGAAAGCGGATTTTAGGGTGGGTGTGTTTATTGGTCTGCCTGACAAGCTCGCGACGGCGAAGGAGCTCGGGATCGGTAGGGGAAGGCGGCGGTGGCGGCGGCATCTTTGCCCGGAGGGCTGCTTGAGCGAGGCGTTCCTCGCGCTTTCGGCGCTCGCGTCGACGATTGAAGGGCAGCAACAGAATCCAAAGGGGAAACCAAATCGGGCTTGTGAGCGTGTTAAACGCACCTGCTCCAATTTTGACAAACAAGTCTTCGTGCGGTGAGGGATTTCTCCGCTTGCCTTGAATGCAAAGAGACGGGGGCGGGAATTTCATTGCTGAGAGGGAGGCTGATTTTTCGGCACGAAACAAAACTCCTCTTGCTTCGTAGAGTGGCTCTGGAAAAAGCGCTGCGGGCGGAGACGGAGCAGCGTCGACTGGATGAAGTGTAGGATTTTGGCGATCATTTCGCTGGGAGCCTATCAACCCCGGTCAGACATCCGCTGGGGATTCAAAAATATTTTTTTCGAGGTGAATTCCTCAAGAATCGGCATTTCGGCCTCCGCGAGTGTCTTGGAATTGCAGTGGCCCAGTGAGGCTTGGGAAATGTGGTGACTCATACCGACATGTCAGCCCGGTTGACTTATGGTGTCTCGCGTGTCACGCTTCAAGAATATGGCTACAATTCAAATACCTATTCGCGAACTCCATGCGCGCACCGGACACTATGTCCGCCTTGCCTCGCGCGACACGGAAGTCATCATCACCGAGAATGGGAAACCTGCTGCCCGCATCGCACCTTTGCAGCTCTCAGAGCCTTCCACGAAAACATTAGGCGAACGCCGCAAGCTGCTGCCTGCTTTCAAGGAGGCCCTTTTATCGGGCAAATTGAAATCCCATACGGATAGCACTCCCGGTCTCCGGGAAACCTCCGCTCTGCGTGACCTGTGATCTACTGCGACACTGCCTACCTGCTGAAGTTTTATGTGGACGAGCCCGGCAGCAAGGAGGTGCGCTCGTTGATTGACCGGCAGACGGGTGTCGGATCGCTTTCCCTCGGCCGATTGGAACTGGCCGCCGCCTTTCACCGGAAGTTACGCGAGTCGCAGATTGAACCTGCCACGCATGAGTGTCTCATTTCCCAATTTGAGGTGGACAACATGGCTGGCTTATGGACTTGGTTCGACGCGACCCCGGACCTGGTGGACAAAGCCTCAAAAAACTTCGGCACACTCCCGGCAAAAATTTTCCTTCGTGCCTCGGATGCCCTCCACCTCGCTTGCGCGAAGGAGCACGGCTTTCGTGAGATTTATTCCAACGATAAACACCTCCTCGCCGCCTCAAAGCATTTCGGTCTCAAGGGGCGGAATGTGATCAAGTGAGGACCAGGGCGGCGCCTGAATCTTGGAACTTCTGCTGTCCCCATTGACCTCCGGTTTTTCAGCGTTCTAAAAAAGCTCTGGAATCCCGCATCGGTGCGGGTAATTTTCCGCCATGATCCGTGGCATCCTCCTGATCCTTCTTGTTTGCACATCTTCCGCTTTTGCGGGGAACGCCGGTTCCGCGATTTTGGCTCTTCGCGCTGTGGCGGACCAACCCTACGCTGCGAATGCGAGGATTGTCGAACTCAAGGGCGAGCGGGCGGATCCCATGCCTGCCGAGTGGCAAATCCTGCTTGCAGACCCCTCCGCGCGCGGCGGTGTGCGGGAGGTGAGCGTCGCCAATGGTGCCATCACCTCCGAGCGGACGCCGTTGAAGGGATTTGAGAATGTCTCCGAAATGCCGGCGATCCAGACGTCCGAGGTTTCGGTGGATTCCAGCAGCCTTTTCCAATCCGTGCAGCAACACGCGAATGACGCGCGGGTGGCCTTCCACTGGCTTGATTACACGCTGCGCACGGATGCTGCCACGCATGAACCAGTCTGGACAGTCCGCCTCTACGACGAATTGGGATCGATTGTTGGCACCATGGGTATTGCTGCCCAAGGCGGAGCCATCGTGCAGGCCATTCAAATGCCGGATGGATCGCCCGTGAAAAAAACGGAGGGCAAAAAAGTTGGAGGTTTGTTTGGGAAAATCAGCGACTTCGCGGAATCCACCGCCCGCAAAGTTGGCGACACCACCTTGCGCACGGTCGGCACGGTTCAAGAATTTCTCGTTGGAGAGCGCACGATCGGACCAAAAGAGGACGAGTAACTGAAAAAACCTCGCCCTTCTTCAAGGTTCCCGCTACGCACTGCGGCATGAAGTTTCGAATTCACGCCGTTTTGTTGATTACGGCTGCATGTTCTGCCGTCTCTTGTAAAAAGCCCGCTCCCGTCGAGGCCGCTCCGGTGAAAGTCACCGTGACCCCGGTTGTTCAGAAGGATGTCATGGCAACCAACCAGTGGGTCGGTCTCCTTGATGGTTTCCAGAACTCCAACATCCAAGCCCAAGTCACCGGATACCTCCTCACGCAAAACTACAAAGAAGGTTCTGCGGTCAAAAAAGGGGACATCCTTTTCACTATCGACCCGAGGCCTTTTCAAGCCGCGTTGGCACAGGCCGAGGCCGACTACGCCAACTCCGTCGCCAAGGCCCAGCTGCAGCAAATCACTCTCCAGCGCCAGACCCAACTCTACCAAACCAAGGTCATCAGCGAGCAGGAATACCAGACCTCCTACCAAAACACACAGGCCGCCTTGGCCAGTGTCGCTGCCTCCCAAGCGGCTGTGCAGTCCGCGCAGGTGAATCTGGAATATTGCACGATCCGGGCTCCATTTGACGGCGTCGCGGGCGTGGCTCAAGCCCAGATCGGCGATCTCGTCGGTCCCGGTGGGCGTGTGAGCATGCTCACCCAAGCCTCGCAGATCGATCCGATGAAAATGAACTTCTTCATCACCGAGGCCGAATATCTCGGAGCGGCGGATCTTCTCCAGCGCATCCAGAACATGCCAGAGGAGGAAAAAAAGGCCCGTTTCTCCCTGCAGCTTGCGGATGGTTCGACCTACCCGGAGCTTGGCAAGTTTGATTTCTTCAACCGCCAGGTGAATGTCTCGACGGGCGCCATTCAGATCACGGTTCTTTTCCCCAATCCCAACGGAGTCCTCCGCCCGGGGCTCTTTGCCAGGATCACGGCGCCGGTCCAGGAAATCAAGGGAGCCTTCCTTGTTCCCCGGAAATCCACCGTGGAAATGCAGGGGAACTACTTTGTCTCGGCTCTCCAACCCGACGATACGGTCAAGCCTGTGCCTGTGAAGCTGGGCCCGCCGCAAGGCCAGTTTATTGTCGTTTCCGGACCTCTTCAGGCGGGTGAAAAGGTCGTTGTCGAGGGTGTCGAAAAAGCCCGCCCCGGTATGAAGGTCGTCGCCAGCCCCTACCAATTGCCGGGCGGCTCCACGCCCGCCGCCTCACCGACTCCCGAGTCCACGAAGTAACACGCCATGTCGAATTTCTTCATCCGCCGGCCGATTGTGGCGATGGTTATCGCCATCATCATAGTGATTGTCGGGCTCGTTTCCATGGCGGGTCTTCCCGTCGCGCAGTATCCAAATATCGTTCCTCCGCAGATTCAGGTGTCGACGACTTATGTGGGCGCTGACGCCCTCACGGTCGAGCAATCCGTTGCCACGCCCATCGAGCAGCAGATGAGCGGCGTCGAGGGCATGGAATACATGTATTCGATCAATGCCAACTCCGGCATCATGAATTTGAATGTGATCTTCGGCACGGATACCGAACCGACGACGGATCAGATTCTCGCCCAGATGCGGCAGACGCAGGCTGCCTCGCAGCTTCCCGCAGAGGTGAAAAACTACGGCGTCACGGTCCAGCAGGCCCTATCCTCGCCGCTCGCTGTTTTCGTTCTTTCGTCTCCCAATGGCGAGTTCGATCCCACCTTTTTGGCGAACTACGCCTACATCAACATCAACGATCCACTCACCCGTATTCCTGGTGTCGGCAGCGTGAGTATTTTCGGCGCGGGTGAATACGCGATGCGCATCTGGGTGAGGCCCGACCGGCTTGCCACGCTGAACATCACAGTTCCGGAAGTGATCCAAGCGGTGAACTCGCAAAACAAAGTGAACCCCGCTGGACAGATCGGCGGCGAGCCGGTTCCCCAAGGGCAGGTTTTCACCTTCACAGTCACCACCACTGGACGCCTCACCACAGTCGAGGAATTTGAAAACATCGTTGTCCGGGCCAATCCAGACGGATCGATTGTGCGGATCAAGGATGTCGCCCGCGTTGAACTCGGTGGACAGGTTTACAACATTCGCGGGCGCTTTCAGGGCCAGAATGCAGCGATTATCGCCGTCTACCAGCTGCCCGGCTCGAATGCGGTGGATACCATGAAGCAAATGCGGGAATTCTTTGAGCAGCAGTCGAAGCAATTTCCCGCAGGGCTCCAATACACGGTCGCCCTCGACACCACGCTCGCCATCACCGACGGCATCCAGGAAATCGTCAAGACCCTGTTCGAGGCCATGGTGCTGGTCATCATTGTGGTGTTTATTTTCCTTCAAGGTTGGCGGGCGACCCTCATTCCGCTCATCGCCGTGCCGGTTTCCCTCATCGGCACCTTTGCACTTTTCCCGATGCTGGGATTTTCCATCAATACCCTGTCGCTTTTCGGCATGGTGCTGGCCATCGGCCTGGTGGTGGATGATGCCATCGTTGTGGTCGAGGCCATCGAGTCGCACATCGAGGAGGGGTTGAGTCCGAAGGATGCCGCCTTCAAGGCCATGTCCCAGGTGTCGGGTCCGGTTATCGCTATCGCGCTGATCCTAGCGGCGGTGTTCATCCCGACTGTCTTTATTCCCGGCATCACTGGCGCGATGTATCAACAGTTCGCCGTAACGATGGCCGTGTCGGTGCTCATCTCGGCCTTCAACGCCCTCTCACTCAGCCCCGCACTGGGTGCGCTTTTGCTGCGCCCGCGCAAGGAGGCGAGGGGACCACTCGGTGCCTTCTTCCGAGGCTTCAATAAAATGTTCGACACCGCCACGAACGGCTATGTCGCCATCTGCCGGGGCCTGATTCGAAAGCTGGGTATTGCTGTCATTCTCCTTGTCGGACTCACTCTGGGAGCCGGCGGGATCGGCGGCACTATGCCGACCGCATTTATCCCCGAGGAGGACCAAGGCTACCTTTTCGGCGTCGTGCAGCTTCCTCGCGCCTCTTCGCTCCAACAAACCACCGAGGCCTCCGAGCGCATCGAGCAGATTCTTTTGAAGACCCCGGGTGTCCAGTATGTGACCTCGATCATCGGCTTCAACCTCCTGAGCACTGTCACAAGCACCTACACGGGGTTCTTTTTCATCACCCTCGAGGAGTGGGCCAAACGCAAGACGCCTGAACTTCAGGTCGATGCCATCCAAGCAAATATCAACAAGGAACTCGCCGCACTCGCAAATCCCACAGCCGCCTTCGCGTTCCCGCCGCCAGCAATTCCCGGCATCGGCACGGCCGGCGGCGTCACCTTCATCCTTGAGGACCGCACCGGTGGCCCTGTGGAGTTCATCGCTTCAAACACCCAGAAATTCATGGCTGCCCTCAAGGCCCGCCCGGAATTGACCACCCTCTTCACCACATCGCTCTGGGATGTGCCGCAAATCCACCTCTCGGTGGACGAGGCGCAGGCCATGATCCAAGGCGTGAGCCTCACGGACGCCTACCAGACCGTGCAGACATTCCTCGGTGGTTACTTTGTGAATTACTTCAACCGCTTCGGCCTCCAGTGGCAGGTCTATGTGCAGGCGGAGGGTGAATACCGCACCGACTTGGACAACCTGGGGATGTTTTACATTTCCAATAACAAAAAGGAACCCGTGCCGGTGAACTCCTTCATCACGGCCAAGGAGTCCTTCGGTCCCGAGTTTACGATGCGCTACAACATGTTCCGCTGCTCGCAAATCAATGCCTCCGTCGCTCCCGGATACTCCACCGCACAGGCCATGCGCGCCATGGAGGAGGTCTTCCGCGAAACCATGCCTGCCGGCATGGGCTACGACTATTTCGGCATGTCGTATCAGGAAAACCAGGCCGCCCAAGGTGTGCCGCCAAGCGCGATTTTCGGTCTTTCGTTGCTCTTCGTCTTCCTCATCCTCGCCGCGCAATACGAGAGTTGGAGCCTGCCTTTCAGTGTGCTGTTCACTACACCTGTCGCCGTTTTTGGAGCTTTCGCCGGACTCTCCATGCGTGGCATGCAGAACAACCTCTACGCGCAGATCGGCCTTGTCATGCTCATTGGCCTCGCCGCGAAGAATGCCATTCTCATCGTCGAATTCGCCAAGGACGAATACGAAAAAGGGAAGCCCCTCTTCGAAGCCACGCTCGCAGGTGCCAGACTGCGCCTGCGTCCGATCCTCATGACTGCCTTCGCGTTTATTCTTGGCACCGTCCCGCTCGCGCTCGCCAGCGGATCAGGCGCCGTGAGCCGCCAAGTCCTTGGCACAACGGTCATCGGAGGTATGCTTGCAGCCACCTTCCTCTCGATCTTCCTCATCCCGGCCTGCTTCTACCTCGTGGAAAAATATTTCGTCGGTGGCGACCACAAGCCCGCCGAAAAGCCCGAGCCTCCTGAGAAATAAGATATCACCTCAGCATCCGACTTCGCGCCGCCGCGCGGATTTTGGAGGGTCAACCTCCGGCTTGACCCAAGCCTGTGGCTCATTCCCACCGCAGCGTCGGGATCCCATCATGCCGCACGCCACTTGGATTTTAAAACCCAACCTCCACCGGCTTTGGCTTCAATATGCGCCAAGAGCCTTCTCCCATGCTTTGCCTTGATCGGCGGTTGTGAGCAATGGCTCAAGGTCTGTGCTTATGGGGGACTGGCCCTCGAGGAGGAACCCGCAGTCGCTCGCGTGTTGAAAGCCGGAGAGCGGTTTCGCGAGAGGAGCTTTTTTTGAAAACAGAATCGCTTTGAACTGCGTTCCCATGGTTTCGGGATGGAGCAGTGTGCGAAGGCTGCGGAGGATTTTAAGTGTCGAAGGAGTCGGTGCAGCGCCGTCGAGGGATTTGAGAAGAGATGTGGATGCGCCGACAAGGAAGTGGTGCTGGTCGGTGTAGCCCTCGAGCGCGAAGCCGCAGTCGGCGGCATCTTGTGTGAGGGCGGTGAAATCGACATGGGCTGTGATGTCTTTTTCGCCCGGTTCCTCAAGCGGGGATTCGTCGCGCCGGTGTTTGGCATAGCAGGCCAGTGTGCCACCCGCGCGATGCGGGGCGAGGAGTTCGCTCCGGGACATGCCGTAGTCGATGGCCAGAAGAAAACCGCTGCGGAGGCGCGTGGCGAGATTCCCGATCAAGTCGTGCTGGTGGCGGCGGAGTTCGGTCCGAAATCCGTCGGGACGCTCGGGCAGGCCGGTGTTTGCGAGTGGATGCTGAGAAGTTTTGAAAGAAAGGCCGCTATCGATGGAGTGGACCAGCAGCTCATGCCAGTTGCCGCCTTGCGCTTCCACGAGGTCGAAGGGAAGTGCATCGAAAAGCTCGTTTGAAAAATGAACGCCAACGAATTCAGGCAACGCCTCGGGCGCATCGACCCACTGGACATTATTCCCCGCGAGGGTGGCGGCTTGTTTTTCGCGGAGCAGGGAAACCGGCTCGATGATGGTGAGGGGAACTCGGGCCAGAGGCGTCTGCGAGAGGGCGGCCAGAATATCGCTCGAGAGTTGCCCGTCGTTCGCTCCTTGCTCGACGAGGCGGAAGTCCGATGGACGGCCCAATGCCTCCCACATCTCTAAAAATTGCCCTGCCAGAACGGCGCCGAAGACCGGGCCGACGCTCACGCTGGTGAAAAAATCGCCCTGCCTGCCAACGGAGGCCCTGCCCGAGGCGTAATAGCCGTGCGGTGGATCATAGAGGGCAAGCTCCATGTAGCGTGAGAAGCGCATGGGGCCATGGGCTTCGATCTCTTGCCGGATGCGTTCGCTAAGGCTTTGTGACCTCGCGGACATAGACATTGACCTGGCCGCCGGGACTTTCTTTGACATCCATGACTTGGAACGGACGACGGGAATCGCGCGAGACAGCGGAGCCATCGGCTGGCGCGGTCATGCCATTCGGGTATTGAACGATGATGCGGATGTTGTCCGTGCGGGCGCCAAAGCCGCGCTGCGGGGCGCGCATGACGGCGCGGTCGGTTCCTGCCGCAGTGACATTGAAACTGCCTTGCAGATAAATCCTCTCTCCACCGGTGCCTTTTTTCGCAATATCCGCAAGATCAGAGGGGGCGACCAGACGGCCTCTCGGCATGCGGCCGGCATCATAAACAGGCCAGTTTTTTGAACCAGCAGCTGCGATGGCCTTCGGAGGCTCAGGAGTAGGTGAGGGCGATGGGGTGGCGGATGGCGAAGGTGATGGAGTGGGTGAGGGCGAAGGACTTGGTGTTGGCGAGGGGGTCGCATTGGGTGTGGGTGAAGGAACTGCCGATGCCAAAAGCACTGGCGTGGCGGTGGGGCTTGGCTCCGGTGTGGGCAGTGTGAGTGGCTTCTCGACCCGCATGAGGCGGGCCTGTGCGGCGGCGGCGTCCTCGGGTTTGGGTTCCTGTTTTTTTGCGGCCGCGAGACGGGCTTTTTTGCGGAAGTGATCGTATTTCGCATCGGCTTCGCTTTGACGGGTCGCGTCCACCACCGGCAACCCGGCCCCCACATTCAGCATGGAAGGCGGATCCAGCGTGAATGTGCCGTCCGAGGATGCGGATTCGTAGCTCGGATACATGATCGAAACGGTCGTGAGCTTGATGCGGCCATCCTTGAGGCGCTCGATGTGGATGATGGCTGCCAGTTCGTTCTCCCGCTTGAGATCAATGTCCAGGCCGGTGAGGAGTGTGCGGTGAAGCGTGGGGATGACCCGCTTGCCGGATGAAAAAATCTGCTCGATCAGGAGGCGCGGGTCGTCTTTCGACACGGCCAGCGCGGCAACGCCCGAGGGGAAGTAGTCATTCGAAGTGAGTTCAAACGAATCGAGGATGTTGAAGGTGCCGAGAACATAGGGCACGAGTCCGTCGGCGGGTTTGTAGTTGCGGATGTAGTTTCGAATGAGGATTTCGTTCGTCCTCTCGAGCTGGCGGGGTTTCATTTTTCCGTAGCGCTCGAGGATTTGTGGTGCGCGCAGGAACTCGCCACGGGGCGCCTCGGTGAGCTCGAAGCGCTTCGGAGGTTCGATTTTTTTGAGTTTGGTGAGAACCTCGTGGCTGAAAGGTTTCTCGGGGTGTCCAAAAATGTAGAAACTCCCAATCCAGCAGGTGATTGCGATTGCTATAAATATAAGGATGAGGATGGTCCATCCGAACAGGCCGCCTTCATCCTTGCGCGTTGATTTGGAGGGGTCGGAGTCGGGATCCTTGAACCACGCGCGGCTGTTTTTTGTCTCTGGATCTAGCGGCATTTGCTTAAGCCTCGACAGCCGGGGCGGGCTCGAAGGATGTGCCGCACCCGCAGGATCTCGCGGCGTGGGGATTGCGAATGCGGAAACCGGCGCCGGATAGGCCGTCTTCGTAGTCCAAGGAGGAGCCATCCAGCTGCAAGTCGCTCTCGGGATCCACAAAAACCTTGGCTCCGTTGTGCTCGATCACGGTGTCCGAGGGCCTCGCAGAGTCGATTTCCATGACATACTGGAGGCCTGCGCAACCGCCTTTTTCGACAGCGATGCGGAGTCCTTCCCCTGAACCTTTGGAGGCAATCAGGTCCAGAAGCGCGAGTGCGGCTTGGTCTGTGAGAGTGATCACACTCTTTTCTTATGAATGAATCCGTGCAAAGTCAAACGACATGGGAAAGATCCGCCTGCTCACGGACGAAGTTGCAAGCCAAGTCGCGGCAGGCGAAGTCGTGGAGCGCCCGGCTTCTGTGGTCAAGGAACTCGTCGAAAACAGCATTGATGCCGGTGCGCGCCGGATCCGCGTTGAATTTGCGCGAGGAGGAACCCAGCTCATTCGGGTCGAGGACGACGGCTCGGGGATGGATCGCGAGGACGCGCTGCTCAGTCTGGAACGGCATGCCACGAGCAAAATCCGCACAGCCGAGGATTTGGCTGATGTCGGCACCATGGGTTTTCGCGGGGAGGCGGTGCCAAGCATCGCGAGCGTTTCGAGGTTTCGTCTGGTGACCCGTCCTCCCGAGGCGGCGGCGGGCACGGAAATCCAAATCTCGGGAGGAAAAATCGAGTCGGTCAGCGACAGCGGCGGCGCTCCGGGAACATCGGTGGAGGTGCGTTCCCTGTTCTTCAACCTGCCGG
Organism: Terrimicrobiaceae bacterium; assembly: GCA_044369905.1. Lineage (GTDB taxonomy): Bacteria > Verrucomicrobiota > Verrucomicrobiia > Chthoniobacterales > Terrimicrobiaceae > UBA967. Next base: position 17,053 of record JBILWM010000028.1, read on the forward strand.
CGCGAAAAAAATTCCTCAGGGGCGAGGAGACCGAGGCCGCGCACATTTTGCACCAGGCCCAATCGCTCGCCATAGCGCATCCAGATGTCGCCATGACGCTCGTGCGCGACGGTCGCACCGTCTGGCAAGCTGCCTCAACGCATGATGACGAGGTGAGGATTCGCGATCTTTTTGGAGCGGATTTTGTCTCGCGCCTCATGGCGGTTCCTGCGCTCGAGGAAAATGGTATTCGTATCGAGGGCTTCGTTGCCAAACCGGGGGAGGGGAGGCCGGACCGCGAATTGCAGTTTGTGGTTTTAAACCGTCGCGTCGTCCAGTGTCCGGCGGTCTTTCAATCCCTCCGCGAGGCGTATGCCGAAGCCCTGCCGAAAGGGCGGCATCCTCTGGCAGTCTTGCGGGTCACGATGGATCCTCTCTCGTTTGATTGCAATGTGCACCCGGCGAAGCGCGAGGTGCGGCTTCACCGGCCAGACCAAGTGCGACAGGCGGTTTATGCAGCTGCCAAGGGGGCTTTGGAAGCATTTCGCACGCCGGTTGCGCCTCTCAGGCCGGTGGATTTGCCGCCATCACCCGTGCCCCGGGACGAGCCGAGTCCGTCGCTGCCGCATCAACCAATGCGGACATCCTTTTCTCCCGCTCCCCAGTTGGATTTACCGGTCATGCCTGCAGAAGCAAGGCCGCCGGAGGATGACGACGCCTTTCGACTGCTCGGTGGTTTGGGCGCTCGTTGGATTCTCATGGAGGGGGGCGAGGGCCTCGTGCTGCTCGATGTGCGGGCGGCATCCGAGAGGATTCTTTTCGAGGGTCTGCGCCGCGAAACCGCCCTCGGCCAAGTCGCATCACAGCATCTTCTCCTTCCCGAAATCATCGAGCTGACACCCAAGGACGCGGTCTGGATTTCCGAAAATCTCCAAGCTTTGCAAAAGGCGGGATTTTCCCTCGAAGCCTTCGGAGGCTTTTCCTTCAAAGTGGAAGCACTGCCAGCCTGCCTCTCCGGGAGGGATGCGCGCGCGGCGTTGCTTGATGTGTGCGAGACACTGCGATCCACCGGGCTTCTCGGATCCGGGCAACCGGTGCTCGACGCGCTCGTGCGCTCGGTCTCGCGCATCGCCGCCCTGAATGGCTTCGACTACGAGGAATCCCGCGCGCGTCGTCTGGTGCGAGAGTTGTTGAAATGCGAACTCCCCTACGCCTGCCCTCAGGGCCGTCCAACAATGATCCAGTGGTCGTTCAGCGAGCTGGATCGCAAATTCGGCCGCTGATTTCCCCTTGCTGGCGTGTTGCCTGCGGCGGGAGTGTGTGAGATAAATCCCCCATGCCCGATCTCCGAATCGAACCCGCGACCTTGGACGACCTCCCGGAGTTGACCGAACTTCTGCGCGACTTGTTTCTGCAGGAGGCGGATTTTCAGCCCGACCGGGATAAGCAAATGCGCGGTCTGCGCCTCATTTTGGAGCAACCATCCAGGGGACGGATTTTTGTTCTTCGAAACGAGCGGATGATTATCGGAATGATCAATCTTCTGATCACAATCAGCACGGCAGAGGGGGGATTCGTGCTGGTGCTGGAGGATCTGGTGGTGCACCGCGACCATCGCGGAAGCGGCTACGGATCGCGTCTTTTGCAGCACGCCATCGGCTTTGCGCGTGATAAAAAATTTCTGCGCATCACGCTTCTCACGGACAACCCCGAGGAGATGCGAAGGTTCTATCTCAAGCATGGATTCGTCGAAAGTGAGATGAAGCCGATGCGTTTTTTTGTGGATCATGAAGCCTGATTTTCTTCCGGGGGCAGCATAGCATTGAGCGCAGGGATCAAAACCGCATTTGTGCTCGGAGCGGGCCTTGGGACGCGGCTCCGGCCACTCACCGACGAGCGCCCGAAACCCCTCGTTCCGATCTTCAACAAACCGCTCATCACTTTTGCCTTTGACCACCTGATCGCAGCTGGAATCAGGCGATTCGTCGTTAACACGCACCATCGCCCAGAGGCCTACTCGCGCTGGCTGGGCGAGTCCAAGGGGCAGGCAGTTTATCGCGGATGCCCTGTCTTTTTTTGCCATGAACCCGTGTTGCTCGAGACCGGCGGGGGAATAAAAAACGCCTCTGCAATCATCGGAGACGAGCCCTTTTTGGTTTACAATGGGGATGTGCTTGCTGACTTCCCGTTGCAGGACTTGATCTCTTCGCACGCGCGCTCCGGCCGTATGGCAACCCTCGCTCTGCGCTCCTCCGGTGCCGAGCGGCGCATTCAGTGCGATCCCGCAACGGGGTGTATCACCGACATGCGGGGGCTTCTGGGCGGGCGCTCGGAACCTGCGTTTCTTTTCACGGGCGTGAGTGTTTTTTCTCCAGAGATTTTTCAACACATCCCGACGGGCGCGGTTGTTTCGATCATTCCCGTTCTGGTGGATCTCATGCGGCAGGGCACGCCTGTTGGTGGAGTCGTGATCGACGACGGCGTGTGGTTCGATATCGGAAATATTCCGTCCTACATGAGCGTCCACCGGATACTGAGCGGTGGCGGGCATTCATTTTCCTATCTTCCGGAAGGCTCGTTGCAGCCTGTCGAAAGCGGCGCATGCATTCATAGGGAAGCCTTGATTTCAGGCTGCTCGACGGTTGCCTCAGGAGCGGAGATAGGCGAGGGGGCCAAACTTGAAAATGCGATTGTCTGGCCGGGGGCCAAAGTGGAGGCGGGCGTTCATCTGCACGATGCCGTGGTGACGCCCGAGGGCATCAGCCAATGCGATTGCGGCGCGGGCATCGTCAGTGCATAGTTGACGATATATCGTCAGCATGCATCGCCTCTCTCAAATCAAAATCGTCGCCGTTCTTTTTCTCTGTTTTGTGTGCGTTGTTGGATGCGCCACGCAGACCTTCGATCCCGCCAATGCTCCCGAGTTTTTGGTCCAATCGGATTACACTCCTTTCTACTCTCTCGGCCCAGGCCAAGAGCGCGGGCCTGATGCCTCGCTGCAACGGGGAGAGCGGGTAAAGATGCTGCGTCGCGAGTTCGGTTTCAGCTATGTGGCGATCAATGACGGGCGTGCTGGCTACATCGCAAATGAAGAAATTATTGCGGCGCCGCCGCGCGAGTTGGAGCCCGCTGCAAGCCGTTCCCGTAAACATTCAGCAGGTGGTGCAGCAAGGATTTCGAGTTCATCCGAAGCTCCCATTCCAATGCCTGAAATCGAGGCTCTGCCTGAGCCTGTGGATGTGCTCCACCCAATCTCCGAGTTGGAGCCTGCGGCTGATTCGAAGCCGGAATTTCGCTACTGAGCGGGTTTTGAAAATTGCGCTGCAGATACGCCAATCAAAACCAATGCAACTTTTTTCTTTTTTTCTCTTGCCAAGTTTTCGCGGCTCTGTAGTTTCCCCCTTCCCGCAAAGCCTCGAGGGGGGAATTGGTCATCGTGTCATCGAAGATTCAGTCCCTTTGAAATGAGAGGCCGCACGGAAAAATCACACATGAAACTCAGCGCACACACTCGAATTCAAGCAGCCTCACATGAGGTCTCGAGTCGTTGTGCCGTCCAAAAATTTTGACCATGAGCGCTACCGTTCTTACAGCCGCAGACGCCGCAAAGGCGAAGATTGAAATCATCACCGATGAAGCCAAGGGCAACCAGGCTGTGCATGATGTGGTCGTTGCACTCCAAGCAGCCCGCCGTAGCGGCACTGCCTGTGCAAAGACCAAAGCCGATGTCAATCTCTCCGGTCGCAAGCCTTGGCGCCAAAAAGGAACCGGACGCGCCCGTGCCGGTTATTTCTCCAGCCCTGTCTGGGTCGGAGGTGGCGTTGCCCATGGACCCGTTCCACGCGACTACTCTAAGAATACACCGAAGGCCGTCAAAAAACTCGCCCTCCGCAAAGCCCTCAGCGCACGCATCGCCCTCGGGGATGTTTTGGTGGTCGACACATTTGTTGTCGCGGAGCCCAAGACCAAGCAATTCGTGAGTCTTGTCCGCTCCGCCACCCCTGATGCCCGCAAGACCCTGATTGTTTCCGAAGGGTTCGATGAAAATACTTTCAAGGCTGCACGCAATGTGGCCACCGCCCAACTCACCCGCGCATCCGATGTCAATACCGAGCACCTCCTCGCATTCGACAAAATCATCGTGACCCGCGCAGGTCTCGAAAAAATCTCCGAAAGGCTCGCGTAATGAATACAGAAGTTTACGACCATATCGAAACCGTCCTGCTGACCGAGAAGGCAACTCTGCTTTCCGAGAAGCTCAACAAGTATGTTTTCCGCGTGCGGCCATCGGCCAATAAACTGCAGATCAAGCGCGCTATTGAGGTGATCTTTAAAAAGAAGGTTGCTGATGTGAACACCGCCAACTTCGCTGGCAAGAAAAAGCGCGAGCGCCGAGCCGACTTCGGGCGTCAGGCGAATTGGAAAAAAGCGATCGTGACTCTCAAAGAGGGCGAAAAACTCGATCTCGTCTAAGAAAATCAGACCATGGCTATCAAAACTTTTAGACCTCTTACTCCCGCCGCCCGGTTCAAGGCCCTTCCGGACTTCGCCGAGATCACCAAAACTAAGCCGGAGAAAAAACTCACCGAGTCAATCAAGCGCACAGGCGGTCGCAACAACCAAGGCCGTATCACCATGCGACACATCGGTGGTGGCCACAAGCGCCGCTACCGCATCATCGACTTCAAACGCAGCCGTCGCGACGCCATCGCGGAAGTTGTGTCGATCGAATACGATCCGAACCGCACGGCCCGAATCGCACTCTTAAAATACGAGGACGGCGAAAAAGCTTACATCTTGGCACCCGTAGGACTCGAAGTTGGGCAAAAAGTCGTTGCAGGCGAAAAAGCCGACCCGAATGTGGGCAACGCACTTCCTCTGAAGGCGATTCCTCTTGGAACTTCGATCCACAATATTGAATTCATCCCTGGTCGCGGTGGACAAATCGTTCGTAGCGCCGGTTCTGTCGCTGTCCTTGCCAACCGCGAGGGTGGTTACGCACTTGTGAAGCTTGCCTCCGGTGAAATTCGCCGAATCAACGAGAATTGCTTCGCGACAGTCGGCCAAGTCGGCAATTCGGACCACATGAATGTCTCCTCTGGCAAGGCCGGTCGTAGCCGCTGGCTCGGAATTCGCCCACATGTTCGTGGTATGGTCATGAACCCTGTCGATCACCCCATGGGTGGTGGACAAGGCAAGAGCAAAGGCGGTGGCGGACGCCATCACCCAATGTCACCATGGGGCCAACTTGCCAAGGGCTTCAAGACCCGTCGCAAACACAAACCAAGCGATACCTTCATCGTCCAGCGCCGCAAATCCAAAGCTAAGAACTAATCATGGCACGCTCACTTAAAAAAGGCCCCTATGTCGAGTGGAAGCTCCTCGACAAAATTGACAAAATGAATGAATCGGGTGGCAAAAAACCAATTAAAACCTGGTCCCGCCGCAGCACGATCACTCCAGATTTTGTTGGACACACTTTTAATGTTCACAATGGCAAGACCTTCATTCCTGTTTTCGTTACGGAAAACATGGTCGGCCACAAGTTGGGGGAATTTTCTCCAACACGTATCTTTAAGAAACACGGTTCTCACACCGCAAAAGTGACCAAATAAACTCATGAGGGTTGTCGCCACGGCGGCAGCACTCAGCATCCTGCCATTGCTTCACACAGCAGTGGCATCGGATGACCGATCTTTGACAGATATTGAATCACGGATTGGGAATTCCCGGACGCAAGTCCCGGACCCCGATTCTAATACTATTGGTGCCTTAAAGGAAAAGCTCCTTTTGGCCGAAACGACCATTAGCGCGCTGACTGCTACAGTAGCGGAAATGGGAAATAGTGCCGAAGCAACCCGCAGAGAACTGGAAGATGCCAACCTTCGAATAGAGAACATTGCCGTCTCCTCAAGCGTCAGCAAGACAGAGGTTCTGGAATCGCGCTTGTTACAATGTCTCCGCGAATTGCGTGTTTTGCGAGATAGCAACGACGCCGCGCGCGGGCAACTCCTTATATTGTCTGAGGCCGTTCAAATGCTCATGCTAACATCAGCAGACACAAATCCTCAGTCCAGAATGACCGTGGAAGCTGAATTACGAAAAACAAACGAGGTTCTTGGAGCAGCGCCCCAAGTGTCTCCCAAGGCAGCATCCGCCTCGCTCAATGATGGATTGGTCATAGACTCCAAAAATGAGATTTCTTTAATAGTTATAAATTTAGGAAAATCTCACGGCGTCATGGTAGGGATGCCATTCCAAGTCTTTCGAAATGGGAGACTCATCAATAAGATAAAAATAGTAGATGTCCGGGAAAAAATATCCGGCGGCGTGATTCAATCTCTTATGTCTGACGACGCTCGTATAGAAAAAGGCGACTCCGTAAAGGTTGCCGCTGAAAAATAATCAAACAAAACTAAAAACATGCAGGTAAAATCGATTCACAGATTCGCCAAAATCTCAGCCTTCAAGGCTCGCGAGGTCACTCGTGCTATTCAAGGGTTGCCCGCAACCGACGCAGTGGATCTCCTGCGCTTCACTCCGAAGAAGGCCGCTGGTCTGATCCTCAAGACACTCAAGAGCGCCATTGCCAATGCTGAAAATAACAATCAGCTAAATGCCAACGATCTCGTCGTTAAAGAAGCCGTCGTTGGCGAAGGCCCTACTTTAAAGCGCTTTCAGCCTAAAGCACGCGGCAGCGCAGGTCCGATCCGCAAGCGGACCAGCCATATCAAGGTCATTCTCACGGACGAAATCGAAATCACCCGTCGTGAGGACAAGCCTAAAAAGAAGGCAACCAACAAGAAAACCTCTGCCAAGAAGGCGGCTCCAGCAGCTCCAGTCGCGGCAACAACACCAACAGAAGCCTCCGCCGAGACTGCGGAAACCAAGCAATAATCATGGGACAAAAAGTTAATCCAATCGGATTCCGCCTACCCGTCACACGTGACTGGGGATCGCGCTGGTATGCCTCTCGCAAGGACTTTGCCGATTACCTCATCGCTGACGAGAAAATTCGCACCACTCTCAAGAAAAAGCTCAAACAAGCTGCTATTTCTCGTATTGTCATCGAGCGCGCCTGGAACAGTGTGCGTGTGACAATTCATACCGCCCGTCCAGGTGTTGTCATTGGACGCCGTGGTCAAGAAATCGAAAACCTCACCAAAGAAGTCAGCGATCTCGCCGGCGGCAAACAGGTTAAAATCGATATCGTGGAAGTCAAAAATCCCGATATGGATGCTCAGCTCGTGGCTGAGAATGTGGCTTCCCAGCTCGAGCGCCGCATTTCCTTCCGCCGCGCCATGAAAAGGGCGGTTCAAATCACCATGGAACAAGGGGCTCTCGGCATCAAAATCCGCGTGGCAGGTCGCCTCGGCGGTGCTGAAATCGCCCGCACCGAGCGCTACCATGAAGGCAAGGTTCCACTTCACACCCTTCGCACTCCTATTGATTACGGGTTTACGGAGGCAGAGACAGTCGCCGGGAAAATCGGCGTCAAATGCTGGATCTGTAAAAAAGTAGAAGAGGTGCAGGAAAAGCCTCAGGAAACCCGTCAATCCGCACCAGCGCCTCAGGTCAGCGAACCTCAGGCCGTCTAACCTTCATCGAACTTTAAATAAAAGGATAAAGCTATGCCATTGATGCCAAAACGCGTGAAGTATCGCAAGACACAGCGGGGAAGCCGCAAAGGTCTCGCCTCACGCAATACCACAATTGATTTCGGTGAATTTGGTCTCCAGACTCTGGAGCGCGGATGGATCACCAACACCCAGATTGAGGCCGCCCGTGTCGCCCTCACCCGTAACATGAAGCGTAAGGGCAAACTCTGGATCCGAATCTTCCCTGACAAATCCGTCACGGCCCGCCCACCCGAAACCCGAATGGGTAAAGGTAAGGGACAGCCCGAATACTGGGTGGCTGTTGTTCGTCCAGGAAACATCCTCTTTGAGTTGGATGGCATCTCTGAAACAGTTGCCCGTGAATCCCTTCGATTGGCAGCAAACAAACTCCCGCTGCGCACGCGATTCCTAACCCGCCACCACGCAGCGTAATTGCCGATATGAAAATCAAGGAAATTCAGGAACTCACTCCAAAAGAACTCCTCTCCCGCAAACGGGAAGCTAAAGAAGAGATCTTTAACCTGCGCATGCAACAATCAAGCTCCCAACTTGAGAGGCCACATCTCATTCGGGAAGCCCGCCGCAATGTCGCTCGTATCGAAACCGTTCTCAGCCGCAAGGCCCGGGAAGCAGCCGCCAAGTAGTCCATGGAAGAAACAATCACTCCCGCAACCGCACAAGCCGAGGCCCGTGGACTTCGCAAGGTTCGTGTCGGCGAAGTCGTCTCGAACAAGATGGATAAAACCATCGTCGTTCGCACAATCACCCGCGTGCCACACCCCAAGTTCGGTAAAATTACCAAGCATGTCACCAAATTCCATGCCCACGACGAGAAAAACGAAGCCCAAATCGGCGATCGTGTGAGCATTATGGAAACCCGTCCGCTCAGCCGCACCAAGCGCTGGCGTCTCGTTGAAGTCCTCAAACACTAAATTGCCATGATTCAAATCCGCTCACGCCTAGATGTCGCCGACAATACCGGTGCCCGTATGGCCACCATGATCGGTGTCATCGGCAAGGCGACTCAAACTGCCCGCATCGGTGACATTATTACCGCCAATGTGAAGGAAGCCGCCACCGGTGGCACAGTGAAAAAAGGCGATGTCGTCCGCGCCGTTGTCGTCCGCACGAAAAAACCAGTCACCCGCGAAGACGGTTCAGCCCTTCGTTTTGATAGCAACGCCATTGTTATCATCGATAAAGACATGAATCCGCGCGGCACCCGTATTTTTGGTCCGGTTGCCCGTGAACTTCGCGAGAAAAACTTTATGAAGATTATCTCCCTCGCACCGGAGGTCCTATAATGAGCAAGCAAAAATTTCATGTTCGCCGCGGAGATACCGTTCAGGTCATCTCTGGAAACCACAAGGGTGCCAGCGGAAAAGTCCTTGAGGTCAAGGCTGCCAAGGCCCAAGTCATCGTGGAGGGAGTTCGAATGATTAAAAAACATCAGCGCAAATCCCAAGAGCATCCAAATGGTGCCATCCTCGAGCGCGAAGGCCCGATTCATATCTCCAATGTCAAGTTGCTCGAGGCTTCAACACCCGAGAAAAAGTCTAAAAAAGCCGCGTAAGTAGAAAAGAACCATGACTCAAGAACCCGAACTCCTTACCGACTACAAAAGCCGTGTCATCCCTGCTCTCCGTGAGAAGCATGGCTACGCAAACATTCACCAGATTCCCAAGATTTCCAAGGTTGTCATCAACACCTGCATTGGCTCCGCTCAAGATGTCAAGGAATCCCTCGAAATTGCCCGCACTGAGCTTACGACAATCACCGGTCAGCGTCCAGTGACCACCATGGCTAAGAAGGCGATTTCTAACTTCAAACTCCGCCAAGATCAAGCCATCGGCGCCAAAGTGACGCTCCGCGGCCGGATCATGTATGAGTTCCTGGAACGCCTTATCAAAACTGCCCTTCCGCGCATTCGCGACTTCCGTGGTATTTCTCCACGCGCGTTTGACGGCCAGGGAAATTACACTCTCGGTGTTGCCGATCAGTCCATTTTCCCGGAAATCGAACTTGATCGTATCAAAAAGAACATCGGTTTCGATGTCACCATTGTCACAACAGCTTCCACAAACGCAGAGGCCAAGTCTCTCCTCACAGAACTTGGAATGCCATTCACCGACAAGCCCAAAAGGCAAGCCGACAACAAGTCCGCAACAGCGCCAGCCGCTTAATACCACAATATGACTGATCCCATTGCTGATATGCTTGCACGCCTGCGGAATGCCGCTGCTGCTGGACAAGCTTCACTCACTCTTCCTTACTCGAAGCTCAAGAGTGACATTGCCCAAATTCTGAAAAAAGAGGGCTACATCAAAGAAACCGAACTGGTGACAATTGAAGGCCACCAGAACATCAAGATCCAAACCAAATTCGTCAACAAAACCAGCGCTATCACCGGCCTGAAACGCGTGAGCCGACCCGGCCTTCGCCGCTATGTGGGTGCAGGAGAAATTCCTCGCGTCCTCGGCGGCATGGGTATCGCGGTCCTTTCCACATCCCGTGGAATTCTCACCGGTCACGAAGCGCGCAAACAAAAAGTCGGCGGCGAATTGCTCGCCTACATCTGGTAACCATGTCACGCATCGGAAAAAAAGCTATTACGGTTCCGCCGAAGGTTAAAGTCACAGTAGCAGCCTCTGGCGCTGTCAATGTCGAGGGACCAAAAGGAAAACTCGACTGGACTCTTCCCGCCAAGATCACTGCCAAGGTCGAAGGTGAACAACTCTCTGTCACCCGTGATGGCGACAATCGTGAACAGAAGGCCTTGCATGGTCTCTCCCGCTCGCTTTTGTCGAACATGATTACCGGTGTTACCGATGGATTCAAGCGCGACATGGAAATTCACGGCGTCGGTTTCAAAGCCGCCGTGCAAGGCCAAAAGCTCAATCTGACCCTCGGCAAGTCGCATCCCATCCTTTTCGACATCCCCGCAGGCGTGAAAATCACGGTTGCCGAGAACACAAAAATCTCCATTGAGGGCATTGACAAACAACTTGTTGGTCAGTGCGCTGCAGACATCCGGGCGTATTATCCGCCAGAGCCTTACAAAGGCAAAGGTGTCCGCTTCGTTGGTGAACAAATCCGCCGCAAGGAAGGCAAAACAGTCCAATAAACCATGTCCGCCACAGATAAACGCAATTTCCGCCATGTCCGCCTGCGCAAGAAGCTCGCTGGCACACCCGATCGCCCTCGTTTGGCCGTTCACTTCTCCGGGCGCCACATCACGGCACAAGTCATTGACGACACGATCGGCAAGACACTTGTTGCTGTGAACACCACGGAAGCCGAACTTCGTTCCAAGCCAGGTGCCCGCGCCAATGTGGCCACCGCTTGCGAAGTTGGAAAACTCATCGCGGAGCGCGCTGCCGCACAAAAAATCACCAAGGTCGTCTTTGATCGCGGTGGCTTCAAATACCATGGCAAGGTCAAAGCCCTTGCCGACGCCGCCCGTGAGGGTGGTTTTGAATTCTAATACGACTACCATGCCTCCGAAATCCAGAGAAAAAAAGCAATCCCGTCAAGAAACGCCACGGGAACCCAAAGAGACCACTGAAAAAGTTGTCTTCATCAACCGTTGCGCCAAAGTCGTCAAAGGTGGTCGCCGTTTCAGCTTCAGCGCCCTGATCGTATCAGGTGACCAAAAAGGTAAAGTCGGCGTCGGTTTCGGCAAAGCCAATGAGGTTAGCGAAGCCATCCGCAAAGCTACTGATGCCTCCAAAAAGCGCATGGTCAAGATTGCCGTTTCCGAAAATACCATTCCCCACATGGTGACCGGTGAATTCGGTGGTGGTCGTGTGCTCCTCCGCCCCGCATCTCCGGGAACCGGCGTCATCGCAGGTGGCGGCGTTCGTGCCGTGTTGGAAGCCGTTGGCATTCGCGATGTTCTTGCAAAATCCCTTGGCTCCAGCAACCATGCCAATGTCGTTCACGCAACGATCGCAGCCCTTACCCAACTTCGTCAGAAAGACGAGATTTTCCGCCTGCGCGGAAAGACCATCCGCCCCAAGGCGGAGGTTCCTGCCACTGAACCCGTTTCTGCTTAATTCCAATGAGACTTCACACGATCAAACCCAACCCCGGTGCCAAGCACCGCCGCAAGCGCCTCGGTATTGGTGAAAGCTCCGGCAAAGGAAAGACTTCCGGTAAAGGTCACAAGGGTCAGAAGGCACGCTCCGGTGGCTCCATCCGTCTCGGTTTCGAGGGCGGTCAGATGCCAATCTATCGCCGACTGCCAAAACGAGGTTTCAACAACAAGGACTTTAAGACTTTCTACGGCGTTGTTAATTTGGACTCACTGGAAAAGTCGTTCGCCGCTGGTGACTCGATTACCGAAGCTTCACTTCGCAAAGCAGGCCTTGTTAAAGGCCGTTTCGATGGAGTCAAAATCCTCGGCCGTGGTGAAGTCACCAAGGCTTTCACTGTTGAAGTTGATGAGGTCAGCGCAACAGCTCGCGAGAAAATCGAGAAGGCCGGGGGCAAAGTTGTCCTTCCCAAAGTTGAGGCAGCGGCCTAAGGCTGCTGCAACCAGCTCAAGATGATCAGCGCCTTCGCCAACATTTTCAAAATCCCTGAGCTTCGCGCCAGAGTGCTTTTCACTCTCGCTGCGATCGTTGTGATTCGCGCAGGTTCTGCCATCACAACGCCCGGCGTCAATGCCGAGGTTCTTCGTCAGTGGTTTCTTGATCATGCTGGAACGGCCGCAAGCGGCGGTGTGGCAGCGCTTTTCAATCTCTTCAGTGGTGGTGCTCTATCCAATTGCGCCATTTTCTCGCTGGGCGTCATGCCCTTCATCAGCGCCTCCATCATGATGCAACTTCTCACTGCGGTCATTCCCCGCTTGGGAAAGCTATCGCGCGAGGACGGTGGACGCCAAAAAATCATGCAATATACCCGATATGCCACTATCGGGCTCTGCATTTTTCAAGGATACCTCCTTGCCAGATCCTTCGAAACGCCTCAAGCCAATCCCTTCTTGCCAGGTATCATGGACACCATCAACAGGCTCGGCCTGCCTCTGGTGACCACACCGGGTCTAGGATTTCAGCTCATAACCATTCTTACCATGACCGCCGGCACACTGCTACTTATGTGGCTTGGTGATCAACTAACGGAAAAAGGAATTGGTAATGGCATGTCTATCATTATCACTGTAGGCATCTTGGCTCAATTGCCTGCTGGTCTCATCCAAGCTTGGAGGACTTTTGTTCCCAGCGCAGCCTCCGCGCAATCGACTGTAAGCCCTGTCGTGCTGGTGCTCATGATTGGGTTCCTGTTCTTTGTGATCGCCGCTGTAATCGCTGTCACACAGGCACAGCGCAAGATCAGTGTTCAATACGCCAAACGCGTTGTGGGTCGCAAAGTCTATGGCGGACAGACCCAATACATGCCGTTGAAGATCAATTACGCCGGCGTGATGCCAATCATCTTCGCCCAAGCGATCCTACTCTTTCCATCCACAATCCTGAACATGGCTTTCCCAGGTGTTGGATGGGCTCAAGATCTTTCAAACCTTCTGACCTACGGTTGGTTACATTATGTTTTCTATGCGCTGATGATTTTCTTCTTCAGCTACTTCTGGGTTGCAACTCAATTCCAGCCTGTTCAGATCGCCGACGATCTCAAGAAATATGGCGGATTCATCCCTGGCGTCCGTCCGGGCAAGCCGACAGCTGATTTCTTGGATTACACGATGACTCGCCTCACTTTTGCCGGGGCGATTTTCCTGACGGCAGTAGCTGTCTTGCCACAGCTCCTAAGCCAAAGCCTGCAGGTTCCTTACATGACTTCGCAATTCTTCGGCGGCACAGGACTTCTCATCATCGTGGGCGTTGTGCTTGATACCATGCGCCAAGTGGAAACCCATCTCCTCCAGCGCCATTATGATGGATTCCTTCGCAAGGGTCGTATCCGCAGTGCTCAAGAGTCCCGCTCCCGCCTTTCATCAAGCCAATCGATCAACGACCAGACGCTCGTTTTGATCTATGCCGGTATTGCAATCCTCGTCATCGCCGGAGTGACGATTTATTTCGCCACGCAATTGTAGCGTGTGATTTCTGTCTTGATGACCCGCGCTGCTTTGCATTGTCCGCCATTTTCCGGTTTGGACGCCAAGACCCGACTTCCTGTATTTCGTGGTGCTGACTTTTCCGGCAACGCCATGGTCGACGCTCATTTTATTTCCATCTTCAAGGAGGAGGCATGATCAGTATCAAGCGTCCCCATGAGATTGAGAAAATGCGTCAAGCCGGCGAGGCGGCTGCGGATATTCTTAGCGAGTTGGCATCACGCATTGCTCCGGGGGTGACCACTGGCGAGATCGACCATGCTGCCGCCCAGTTGATGTCCAGCGCCGGTGTGCGCAGTGCATTTCTCGGATACAAAAAATTTCCAGGCCACATTTGTATCAGCCTCAATGAAGAGGTCGTTCATGGTATCGGCAGCTCCAGAGTCATTGCTTACGGTGATGTCGTAAAGATGGATGTCGGCATCATTCGCGACGGCTGGATTGGAGATAATGCCACTTCCGTAGCCGTTGGTATCATCGACCCCGAAGTGGAGCGTCTTCTGAATGTGACCGAAGAAATACTCAATGGCGCGGTGCAACTCGCACGCCCTGGCAACCGGGTTGGAGACATTTCAAATTTTGTGGAAACCGAAGCCGTCAAAAATGGCTTCAGCGTCGTGCGTGAATTTGTCGGGCACGGCGTCGGTCGTAAGCTCCACGAGGATCCACAAGTGCCGAATTTCGGCAAACGCGGGAGCGGACCAAAACTCAAACCCGGCATGACACTCGCCATCGAGCCTATGATCAATATGGGCCGCGCAGATGTGAAAGTTCTCGCCGACAAGTGGACCGCCGTCACTGCCGACGGACTCCCCTCCGCTCATTTTGAGCATACCGTTTTAATTACAGATCACGCTCCGGAAGTATTGACATGGCCAAGAAAGACGCTATTGAAGTAGAGGGCAAGGTCGTTGAGCTTTTACCGAATACCATGTTCAGGATTGAACTGGAGAACGGTCATCGCGTCCTCGCCCACATCTCTGGCAAGATGCGTCTCCACTTCATTCGCATTCTTCCCGGAGACCGCGTCATGCTGGAAATGTCGCCCTACGACTTGACCAAGGGGCGCATCACATACCGCCACAAAAACGAATCATCATCATTTCAACCAAATAAAAGAAAATGAAAGTCAGAGCCTCAGTAAAAAGACTGTGTGAAGCGTGCAAAATCGTGCGCCGACAAAACGTGATCCGCGTTGTTTGCAAAAACCCGCGTCATAAACAAAAACAGGGCTGATCCCATCGGCAGCCGAAACCAAAACCACCAATACCATGCCACGCTTACTTGGAGTAGACATCCCCGGCGACAAACGCATCGAAGCTTCCCTTCCCTACATTTACGGAATGGGGCCCAGCAACACAAAGAAGGTTCTCGAACAGGCCAACATTGACCCCAATGCCCGCGCCAAAGACCTCTCGCCCGAGCAACTCAACGCGATCATCCACGCGATCAACGCCAACAAAATTCCGATCGAAGGCGACCTGCGCCGCGAAGTTCAAGGCAACCTCAAGCGCCTTCAGGCCATCAATTGCTACCGTGGCATCCGCCACCGCCGCAGTCTTCCCGTCCGTGGCCAGCGCACATCCACCAATGCCCGCACCCGTAAGGGACCACGCAAAACCGTGGGCGTCCAGCGCAACAAAGACGCCAAAGCCGGCAAAGTCTAATTCAGCATTTTATTGAAGTATGAGCGAAGAAAACACAACACCCGCCGAAGCTCCGGTCGAAGCTGCTCCAGCAGCTCCCGCCGCAACAGCCGAAGCCCCCGCCAAGAAGGCTCCTAAAACCAAAGCCGCTCCAAAGGCCAAGAAAGCCGCCGGCGCAGAAGCTGCCACCACCGGCGCTCCCTCGCCCGTGAGCATCTCCCTCGATGACACCATCGAGCCGATCAAGATTGTCAAAGCCAAAGGCAGCAAAAACGTCATCCAGGGCATCGCCCACGTTCAAGCCAGCTTCAACAACACCATCATCAGCATCACCGACCTTCGCGGCGCCATCATCGGATGGTCCAGCGCCGGCAAGTGCGGCTTCAAAGGCTCCCGCAAAAGCACAGCCTACGCCGCTCAGATGGCTGCGCAGGACGCCTGCCGCCAAGCCATGGGACATGGACTCAAGGAAGTCGAAGTTCGCGTCAAAGGCCCAGGCTCAGGCCGCGAATCCGCTGTCCGCGCCATGCAAGCAATCGGCCTCGATGTTACCGTCATCCGCGACGTCACGCCGATCCCTCACAACGGCTGCCGCCCGCCAAAACAACGCAGGGTCTGATCCAGTCGGCCAACTTAAAACTTAAAACTTACAAACTTAAAACTCTTCATGGCACGTTACACAGGACCCAAGACCAAAGTTAGCCGCCGCTACGGCGTTCTCATCAGTGGCTCACCCAAAGCATTCGAGAATAAGAGCTACCCGCCCGGCCAGCACGGCCCTAAAGGCTCCCGCCGCAAGCAGACCGATTACTCAATCGCTCTTGCTGAGAAACAAAAGCTCCGTCACCAGTATGGAGTCCTCGAGCGCCAGTTCCGCCGCTACTTCCAAATCGCCAGCCGCCGCCGTGGTGTGACCGGTGAAATCCTCCTTCAACTCCTTGAGACCCGCCTCGACAATGTCGTTCAAAAAATGGGCTTCTCCAAGACACTCCGTGGCGCCCGCCAGATGGTCGGCCATGGTCATGTGACGGTGAACGGTCGCAAAACCAACATCTCGTCCATGAACCTCAAGCCCGGTGATGTCGTAGCTATCAAGAGCAACGACAAATCCACCCGTCTCGCCAAGCGCGGCGTCGAGCTCACCCAGATCGTCACCGTTCCCGATTGGCTTCTGGTAGACAAAGACAACCTCAGCGGCAGCGTCGTCCGCATCCCCACACGCGAGGAGATCAATCCCATCGTCAACGAACAGCTCGTCGTCGAACTTTACGCCCGCTAAACCGCGAGCTAATAGATTTCCCACCAAAGAGAAAAACGCGTCCTGTCCGCAGGGCGCGTTTTTTTTTGCTTTTCAGAGAATTCAGAAATTCGGCGTTGGAAGGAAAGCTTGTGAGACACAAAAGCCAAGGGGGCATGGGCGTCCCGCCCGTGTTGACACTGATTTGCGTCTCGAATGGGATCAATATTTTCCTCTTTCCACAATTTTTTGTAGAAGATGTCAGGATGCCAATAAAAAATTAAATTTCTATCGCTGAGAAATTTAAATTATTAGATCGGGTGTCTCTTATGAGCAAAAACCATCATCCTAAATTCGGCAGTTAGGAATTGAACATGGGCGTGGAAGTTGCTTGCGGTATGGTTGATGGACTCAAAATCCCTGCCTGGAATGGCTCACCCTGTGGGTGAGGTAAAAAACGAAAATATTTCACACGACAAGGTCAGCGCAGGCGCCTCGGCCTTGCCTGTTGATACAGACGGAGGGCGCTATCATGTGCAGTGGGATGACTCCGCTCCAGTCACTCCTCTTGGGCAATTGGTGTTCTTCGCGCA
>JBILWM010000088.1:0-10540 GCA_044369905.1 Terrimicrobiaceae bacterium
ATCACAAGGAAGCATACTCAGAAATCCTTAAACCACTTCAAAAAATCGGGACCCGCAGACCCGCTTGAAATCAAGATCATCCAGGCCGGGTAGTCGTTTTTCTGCTCACTATGGGATGGTAGTGGAAGAATTTCCGTTTTCATCCTTCACCATTCTGACTTCATCCTTTCCCGTCACGGCGCGGTGGATGATGGCCTGCTTCTGCTCATTCAGCAGCCCAATCAGCTTCCGCTTGGCGCGGATGAAGCCGTCGATCTTCCGGTTCGCGTGGTCCAGAAACCGCACGATGGCCGCTTGTTCGTCGGGCGGCGGGAGCGGAATTGGTGCGTCCAGAAATGAAGTGTCCGTCAATTGGAGGCGAGAAATCCAAATCCCCTTTGAGCGGACATGTAACTCCCAGTTGAACGATGACGACCGGACCAACTCATGGAGAAAACGCGGATTTAACTGTGCCGACGGACGCGGTCGATACACGCTATAGGCGGTGCTGATGATACCGTGATGCTGCGCTACTCCCAAACCACCGCCCCACGCCCAAAGGCTGTTGATAACTAAGTCACCCGGCCAGCAGAGCTTATAGCCAGCGTAGGACTCGGCTTTGAACATCGTCACCTTGGCCGTATTGCGCGGAATCACTCCCCGAGCAGAGCTCACAGTGAGTAGCTCCTCTTTTCCCGATTGCGACCGGTGGTCGATAGCGGTCATATAGGACTTGCCGCGTTTCGTTACCCAATGAGCCGGAACTTTCCCGAGCCACGGCAGACCCGACTCCTTGTATTCCGCATACGGCTTGAGTCCCTCGATCATGCCGTGGCTCCTTTCTTCTTCCGTTTCGGTTTGGCCAGCGTGGCAGGTTTTTCGGGGGAGCTTGCGAGCGTTTGTTCGGCGATGAGTGCTTGTTCGCGCAGGAGTTCGGCCCGGAATTCCTCTTCGCTGGGGAGGATGAGTTTGTATTTGCTGGCGAAGAGCTGCTCGTTGCCGTGGAGGACGGAGTAGCGGACGACGGTATGGTCCTTGTGCGCGCAGAGGATGAGGCCCACAGTGGGGCCGTCGTCGGGGCTGCGCCGCTGGTCGTCGTAGAGGCGCACATACATGTCCATCTGGCCGATGTCCTCATGGGTGAGTTCGCGGGTCTTAAGGTCAAAGAGGACGAAGCACTTGAGCAGGTAGTTGTAAAAGACGAGGTCGATGTAGAAGTCCTTGGTCTCGGTGCTGAGGCGTTGCTGGCGGGCGACGAAGGCGAAGCCCTTGCCCAGTTCCAGCAGGAAGGCCTGGAGATTATCAATCAGGGCGTGCTCCAGGTTTGATTCCAAGAGCTTTCCCGTGCCGGGCAGTCCCAGGAATTCCAGCATGACGGGATCGCGGATGAACTCGCGCGGGGTGGACTGAATCTCGGCGAGTTTCTCCGCAGCCTCATCCCGCACGGGCTGGCGGTCTTTGCTGGCGAGCAGGCGCTCGTAGTAGAGGGTGCCGAGCTGGCGCTCCAGGGCGCGGGTGTTCCAGTTCTGGGTGGCGGCCTCGTTCATATACCAGTCCCGGGCGGTCGCGGAGTCCACGCGCAGGAGCAGGCGGTAGTGGGTCCAGCTCAATTCGTGACGCAGTGCGTCACAATTCGGGAATGCCTGATAGAACAGCCGCATGTAGCGGAGATTGGATGCATCAAAGCCTTTGCCGAACTCAGCGGTGAGTTGGGCGGAAACTTGCGCGAGCACTGCCTTGCCATACGCGGCACGGGTCTGGCCAGCCTGCTCGAACTCGACAATGTGCCGACCCACGATCCAACAGGTGCGCACCTGAACGATATCGACGGCGGAGACGGCCTGCCGACGAGCCTCCAGGATGACGGCACGCAGGTTGGCGAGCAGGCCGGAAGCGGGGTCTGGGCTGGGCGAGGAAGGCACGAAAGCACTCGTCTCTGCAGGTCGTTTCGTGGTTTTCTTTTTCATGCTGCGGCTCCTTTCTTTTTCCGGTTCGGTTTGGTGGGAACGACGGGCGGTTCTTCCTCATCTTCCTCATCTTCCTCATCCTCCGGTGGGGCGCAGAGTTGGTAGAACTCGTGCAGCTTGGCTTTGAGCAGTTCCTTATCAGGGAGCATGGTTTCATACTCGGCGATCATGGCGGGGGAGAGGCTGCGGCTGAGGCAATACTCGACGACTTCGGTGTCCTTGGTGGCGCAGAGCAGCAGGCCAACGGCGGGATTTTCGTGGGGCTTCCGGTAGTCGCGGTCGAGGGCTTCGAGGTAGAAGTTGATCTTGCCGAGGTCCTCCGGGCGGAATTCGCGAATCTTCAGCTCGATGGCGACGAGGCAGTTCATGCCGCGATGGAAGAACAGCAGATCCAGCGCGAAATCCTGTCCGCCGACTTGGATGGGATACTGGGAGCCGATGAAGCAGAAGTCCCGCCCCAGCTCGGTGATGAAGCGGCCCAGATTGCGCAGGAGAGCCCCTTCCAGATCCGCCTCGGAATGCTCCGTTGGCAGGCCGAGGAATTCGAGGGTGTAGATGTTTTTGAAGAACTCGGCGGCTTGGGGGTGCAATTGTCGCAGCGCTGGTGAGAGTTTTATAGGATTTAGAATCGTGCGTTCGAAACGAGAAGTATTGAATTGGCGTTCCAGCTCGCGCTTTCCCCACTTTTCGCGTATGGCCAGACGGATGTAGAACTCGCGTTCTTCCTCCATCTTGGCACGGCTGAGGATGATCATATGGTGGGTCCAAGGCAATTCTCTCACCAGTGGTGAGAGAATTGGTTGCGCCCGGTAAGCCTCGTAAAACTGACGCATACGCCAGATGTTCTGAGGCGAGAATCCTCTGATGCCCGGCTGGACTTTTTGCAGGTAAGCACCCAAGTTCTGAATGGTGCCTTTACCCCAACCATCACTCGCGATCTTGCGGTAGATGTATTCGCCTACCTGCCAATAAAGTGTGATGAGTTCCGTGTTAACCGCTTGGTAAACCTTCTGCTTTGCGGACTGAATGAGCTGAAGGACTTCTGAGAAGGCAGCTACGTTGGTCATCTTTGCCAATTCTCTCACCACTGGTGCGACTATTTGCGTCACCGCTGGTGACACTTTTTTGGCAGCCTTCTTCTTCATGCGGTCACTCCTTTCGTGATTTCATTCAACAGGCCTTCCGTTTCCTGCTCCAGCGCGAGTATGTCGGCGCTGATTTGGGAGAGGGTGCGAAGCTGGGGCGGCTGGTAGAAGTGGCGGGTGAAGCTGACTTCGTAGCCGATCTTGGTGTCGGATTCGACGAGCCAGGCGTCGGGCGTGTAGGGCAAGACTTCGCGGCGGATGAAGGCTTCGATGCCGCCTTCTTCCAGCAGCGGGATTTGCTCGAAGTCGCGGAGTTCGCTGTCGGGCTCGTATTCGACGACGCAGGTCTTGCCGTTGATCTCGGCCTCGAACAGGCCGCGCAAGGCATCGGGCTGAGTCTTGCCGGGTTTGTGGATTTTTCTTATGACGCGAGGCGCATCCTCCACGCGCCAACTCACAGCGTTGACGATGAGCTTGAGTTCGGCGGCGCTGGGTTTGAGGCCGAGCATCTTGAGCGCGGCTTCGACGCGTTCCAGAAAGACATTGTGGTCGTCGTAGAGTTCGTCGCCGAGGGCCTTGCGGAGCTGGTTCGCGATATCGAGAAGCATGGCGTCGCGCTTCCAGGCGGCTTCGCTGAGGAGCTTCTTTTTCTTTTTGTCGGAAAGGCTTTTTTTCGGCGTGTCGGCCTCGCCTTCTTCGTCCTCCTCGCCTTCGCTGTCGGCTTTGCCCCAGTCGTTGACGAGTTTCTCAAGTTGCGGGCGGACGGAGGCGGGGTCGGTGAAGAGGGTGTCGCCGAGTTCGGCGTGGAGGGCGGCGCGGATGTCCTCGTCGCCGCTGGCGTAGCGCAGGGGCTCGATGCGCGGGCGGGTGAGCTGGCTGTGGAGGCGAAGTGGGCGCTCGACCTTCACTTTCCAATAACCGAAGGCGGCATTGGGGAAGATTTTCGACTGCGGCGTTTCCGCGAAGGCGAGGAAGGTGTCGCAGATGCGCTGAATGTCCTCCGGGGCGAGTTCGCAGTTCTTTTTGCCCATGTTCTTGCGCAGAGGCCTGAACCAAGTTGTGGCATCAATGAGCTGGACCTTGCCCTTCCGGTGCTCGGCCTTCCGGTTGGTGAGCACCCAGACGTAGGTGGCGATGCCGGTGTTATAAAACATGTTCAGCGGCAGGGCGACGATGGCCTCCAGCCAGTCGTTCTCGATGACCCAGCGGCGGATGTTGCTCTCGCCCTGCCCGGCGTCGCCGGTGAAGAGGGAGGAGCCATTGTGAATCTCCGCGATGCGGCTGCCGAGCGGTGTATCATGCTTCATCTTGCTGAGCATGTTGGCAAGAAAGAGCATCTGCCCATCACTGCTGCGGGTGATAAGCGAGTATTCGGGATCGCCGTCGTGCTCGATGACAAAGCGCGGGTCTTTGACATCCTTCTTGCCGCCATCGCCGCTCATGCGCTCCAGGTCGCTCTTCCAGCTTTTGCCGTAGGGTGGGTTCGCCAGCATGAAGTCGAATGTGCGGGAACGGAACTGGTCGTTCGACAGGGTGGAGAAAGCGGGGCCGCCGACGATGTTGTCCGCTGCGTCGCCGTCGCCTTTGAGCAGGAGGTCGGCTTTGCAGATGGCGTAGGTCTCGGCGTTGATCTCCTGCCCGTAAAGATGGGTGGCGACCTGCTTGCCATGCGCAGTGGCAATCTGCTGGAGGGTTTCCTCGGCGACGGTCAACATACCGCCGGTGCCGCAGGCGCAGTCGTAGAGCAGGTAGGTGCCGGACTCGATCTTGTCCGCCACGGGCAGGAACATGAGGCTGGCCATGAGCTTCACGGCATCGCGCGGCGTCCAGTGCTGCCCGGCTTCCTCGTTGTTGTCCTCATTGAACATGCGCACGAGATCCTCGAAGACGGTGCCCATGGAGTGGTTGTCGAGGCCTGGCAGCTGGCCTGCCGGGCGTGGACTGAGGTTGATGTCCTTGTCGAGGAACTTCTCGATGAGCTGACCAAGGCCGTCGGACTCTACCAGCTTGGCGATCTGGTTCCGAAACTCGAAGTTCTTGATGATGTCCTGAACATTCGGCGAGAAGCCGTCGAGGTAGGCGATGAAGTCGTCCTTCAGTGTCTGCTGGGTCTTGCGGGATTTAAGGTCGCGCAGGAGGAAGGGCGAGGTGTTGTAAAAAGCCTGGCCAGAGGCGGAGCGAAGGGCGTCGTCCTGATTAACAATGCCGCCAGTATCGAGAGCCGCCTTCATTTCCAGCACGGCGGCCTTGGTTGGCTCCAGAACCGCATCGAGGCGGCGCAGGACGGTCATTGGCAGGATCACATCGCGGTATTTGCCGCGAACGAAGATGTCGCGGAGGCAGTCATCGGCGATGCCCCAGATGAAATTGGTGATCCAGTTGAGTTGGGCGGAGTCCATATGATTTTTCTGAGGATGTCAGGGCTGGAGGTGCCGTTCCAGCATCTTTTTATTATTATAATAAGGCGTATAAAAATACGGAATCCGAGCACAAAGAGTTCCTTCTTATTCGTAGTGCTCTGAGTTTCCAGCAAGGTCGTCCTGTTTGGAAAGACCCGCTCGTTTTCAAGCGTGTGTCATGTTTTTTGCTACGACCCACTGGTCGAATTGCTCGGGGGTCACATGGCCTAGCGCCACGGCGGCTTCTTTGAGGCTTGAGGCGTCTTTGTGGGCTTTCTTGGCGATTTGGGCGGCTTTGTCGTAGCCGATGTGCGGGTTCAGCGCGGTGACGAGCATGAGGGAATTTTTCACATAGCCTTCGATGACCGGCAGGTTCGGCTCGATGCCGATGGCGCAGTGGTCGTTGAAGGAGTGGCAGCCCTCGGCGAGGAGGCGGACGGAGTGCAGGAAATTGTGAACAATGACGGGCTTGAAGACATTCAGCTCGAAGTTGCCTTGCGAGGCGGCGATGCCGATGGCGGTGTCGTTGCCCATGACTTGGATGGCTATCATGGTGAGGGCTTCGGATTGGGTGGGGTTCACCTTGCCGGGCATGATGGACGAGCCGGGCTCGTTTTCGGGGATGGTGAGTTCGCCGAGGCCGCAGCGGGGGCCCGAGGCGAGCCAGCGGATGTCGTTGGCAATCTTCATGAGTGCGCAGGCGAGGGATTTCACGGCTCCGCTGGCGATGACGAATTCGTTGTGGCCGGAGAGGGCGGCGAATTTGTTGGGCGCGGATTGAAACGGGAAGCCGGTCAGTTTCGCGATGTGGGCGGCGGCGCGGTCGCCGAATTCGGGGTGGGCATTCAGGCCGGTGCCGACGGCGGTGCCGCCGATGGCGAGTTGGTAGAGACCGGTGAGCGAGAATTCGACATCGCGCAGGGCTTGGTCGAGCAAGCACACATAGCCGGAGAATTCCTGCCCGAGTGTGAGCGGGGTGGCGTCCTGGAGGTGCGTGCGGCCGATTTTTACGATGTCGGCAAAGGCAGTGGCCTTGGCGTCGAGCGTGTCACGTAGTTTTTTCACGGCGGGGATGAGGACCTCGACGACCTCGCTGGCTGAGGCGATGGACATCGCCGTCGGGAATGTGTCGTTCGACGATTGCGACATGTTCACATCGTCATTTGGATGCACTGGCTTTTTGGAGCCTTTTACACCGCCTGCGATTTCGATGGCGCGATTCGAGATGACCTCGTTGGCGTTCATGTTGCTCTGAGTGCCGGAGCCGGTCTGCCAGATGCGAAGCGGGAAGTGGGCGTCGAGTTTTCCCGCGATGACTTCATCCGCCGCCTGCGCGATGAGATCGCGTTTTTCAGTGCTGAGCTTGCCGAGGTCTGCGTTCGTGAGGGCGGCGGCTTTTTTTAAAGTGCCGAGAGCCTTGATCATCTCGGGCGGGAGGATGTCCTCGCCGATGTCGAAATGAATGAGCGAACGGGCGGTCTGCGCGCCCCAGTAGGCTTCGTGCGGAACAGAGATCTCGCCCATCGAGTCGGATTCAAGGCGGTGCGTGGCGGGGGCGTGTGGAGCGGATGAGGTCATTAGGAAGTTTTAAGTTTTAAGCGGAGGCGAGTGACGCGGGAGGTTTCGAGGCATGCGGGCTCAAATTTTCCTTCCTCTGTGCTCTCTGTGTCCTCTGTGGTTAATTTTTTGGAATTCGAATTACAGATGCCGGACGAGGTCGTTTTTTTCGAAGCGGACTTTGGGAAGGGTGGCGTATTTGTCGTCAGCGGAGCGGTAGCCGGCGGCGCAGGCGACGATGGTGTTGTAGCCCTTGGCGGGGAGGTCGAGGATGGCGTCGTATTCGCGCGGGTCGATGCCTTCGAGCGGGCAGGTGTCCACTCCTACCAGTGCGGCGGAGGTCATGAAATTCCCGAGGGCGATGTAAACTTGGCGGGCGGCCCACTCGCGGACCCAGGCTTGGCGCGGGCCGGCGATGACATCGGCCATCATCATGTCGCGGTAGAAGCCAAGCGACTCAAGTGTGATGCCGCGCACCTCCGCGATGCGGGCGAGGTATTTTTCCATGTAGGGGACATCGACTTTTTCGGGAATCGCAAAGACGACGAGGTGGGAGGCATCGGTGATCTGGGATTGGTTCCAGGAGTGCGGACGCAGCTTCGCGCGGAGCTCGGGATTGGTGACGACAAAAAACTGCCAAGGCTGGAGTCCGTAGGATGATGGCGAGAGAACAAGGGAGTCCTCAAGGGCCTGCCAGACTGGGGCTGGGATGGACTTGGAGGCGTCGAATTGCTTGGTGGCGTAGCGCCATGTCTGCGCGGCGAGGAGTTTGTCGGCGTTGATAGGATTCATGCCCCGCGATGGGAATGCGGCGGAGGCCTGACATCAAGACTTTTCATAGAAGCCCATCACGCGCGGTTCCTTGGCAAACTGACGCATGACGGGGTCGTTCATGAGGTAGTTGAAAAAATCGGGGGCAATTGTGGGTTCGGTGGCGCGGAGGATGGCGGCGGCCTTTCCGAAATCGCCGAGACGCATGGCGACATAGGCGGCACAAAAATCCTCCGGTGTGGTGTGGCCCTGCGAGAGGTAGGCTGGAAGGTATTCGTCCGGCGTTTCACTGAGCGCTTGAAGACAAAGCAGCGTGATCATTTCCGTGGAGGCATTGTCAGGCTTTGAGCCGCGCAGGTTGAGCAGTGCGGCGAAGGCTTTGTTGGTGGCTGTCACGGATGCCGGTTCCTCGTCTTTTACGGGAGTCCGCGCATCGATGCCGCGTTGGATGCCCTCGGAGACGCCGCTCCCATAAAAGAAGCGGCCGACGAGGATGTTTGATCCAGCGAAAACCGCGAGCACGCCGATTGAGATGAGGATTTTGAAATTCAGCGACCAGCCTTTGCCTTCTATTCGCTTGGAGGAATCTTGATGACTTCTCCGGCGGCGGCGCGTCCCGCCGGAGGAGAGCTCAACTTGGGGTGACTGTCCCGTGCGGCGTAGATGAGGGCTGGAATTTTCGGTGGTCTCCAAGGCATGCTCGGCATCAATGTGGCGCGGCCGGATGTTTGTTTGGGAGCCGTTGTCATCCGCTTCGCTTGGGAGATTTCTTTCGCGTCGCGGAGGGATGGAAGACTTTCCGGGCTGGTTCATGTTTTTTTCGCGATGCTTCGTTTCAGGTGTCCCGCGCGGACATAGAAGTCGTGCGCGCTTTGCAGGGAGTATTGCAAGCTGCGCGTGCTTTTCCAGCAGGTTGTCTGGCGAAAACAGGTGGAATCCACCACCCAGCGATCCTCCCAGATATCACGGGCGCGGTCCCGCGTCAGGCTCGGAGCGGATGCCCTTAGCGATGGAACAGCGTCCACCACGAGGGAGAAACATTTGATGATGACTTGGGGCAGGGGAACGGTGACGCCGCGTCCGTTGGTGGCCAGTGCGGCAGTGCGGATGAGCTCGAAATCTGTGATCGTGTTCTCCGAAGCGATGTAGAAAGGCCCCCTCGCGTCGCTTTCCCACGAGGCGTTCACGGCCTCGAGGAGATCCTCGACTGCGATGAAACTGTATTCCTTTTTGCCCAAACCTGGCTTGGGCCTCACAAGACCGGACGCCATTTTGAAGAGTGGAAGCGTGGCGGTGTCGCGGGCGCCGAGCACCATGGGCGGACGGAGAATGGTAATGGGGCGGTCGGAATGTGTGCGGTGGATGGCCTGCTCGAGTTCGAGTTTGGATTTTCCGTAGAGCGTGATGGGTGAGTCGGCGTGCCTTTCCGTGCGTGCAGGAGTTCCTGCGGGCGTTGGGCCCCCGGCGGCTTGGGAGGAGAGAACAACGATCCGGCAATCAGGGGGCAGGGCATCAAGCACGCGGAGCGTCCAATCCACATTGACGCGGTGGTATTCCTCGCGACTCCTCGCGAAAAGGACACCGGCCGAGAGGAGCGCGTGGGTGGGGCGATTTTCACCCCAAGTGGCCGGGTCGGTGCCCAGCGTGACGACATTTTCGCTGGAAATTCCCTCCGCCGCGAGTTGGCGACGGAGTTTCACCGCACTCCGCACGGGGGCGAGAATGCGGGTGCCGCGTTGCGCTTCCTGAACGAGCATGTTGCTGCCCACATAACCGGTTGCGCCGGTGAGGAGCAGCGTTTTCATGCAGGGCCGCGCTCGGAGGGATCAGGGAGTGGCTTGGGGAGTTGCCGAGGGAGCAGGAGCTGCTTGTTGGTTTTGCTGGCGTTGGATTTTGTATTTTTCCACAACAGCGCGGGCGTCGGCATCCGTGTCAGCGAGATTGATGAGATCGGTGAGCATCTCGGTGTAGCGGGCTTGAACCTGCTGGGATTGCTGGACGAGTGCCTCGCGTTGTTTGATGAGATCGCCCAGATTTTTTTCGGATTCAACCAGTGACCCGATCTGGCGGTCCAGATTTTCGGCCTGCCATCTCATGCTGCGGCTGTTTTGGCCCAGGCTGCTGATCTGGGAGAAAAGGAAAATCGCAAAAGCGATGGCCAGAAGGGCGAGGGGAAGGTGGATGCTGTCCGCGGCGCCATTTTGAGTGGCCGAATCTTCGTTGTTGTAGTCTTCCATGGTTTTTTAGGTGGGGGGTTAGTTGGATTTGGCTTCGATGCCGTATTTCTTGAGAAGCGTGGCGATCTTTTGATTCTTGTTTTGGAGTTGAAGAGTGGCGAGGTCGCGGATCACCGATGGGCCGACTTGGTTTGCGAGTTGGGAGGCCGAGTCGATGAGTTGCTGCTGGGCCTGCAACTGTTGCTGTTGACTTTGAATGGTCAATTGATGGGCTTGAATTTCATCCTGCTGGGATTGGAGTCCGCGTGCGAGGCTTTGGTTGCTCCAGTTGGATACAAGAAACCAAAGACTTAGAAGGATGGCTAGGGAACCGGCGGCTGTTGATATGAGTTTAATAGGCATGTTGGGGTTGTTGTAGTCTGTGGGGGCTTCCTTATAAATTCAAAAAACAGCCTTGGTCAATCAGCAAACTCAAGCCGCAACGGGCGCATCTCCGATAGTTGCAAAAAAAGCTGGACTACAATCCGATTTGAGAGCAAAGAGGGGCCATGCAATGGCCGATCAAAGTTCAGGGACGTGAAGTAGGTGAGGAAAAAGTGCGCTGG
>JBILWM010000089.1:0-10481 GCA_044369905.1 Terrimicrobiaceae bacterium
ATCAATTCGGCGACCTACAGCACCTTTGAGAGTTTTGTTCCGCTCGGCATCTGCTATCTTGTGCTCACACTGCCAGTTTCGCTCTGGACGAAATACTTGGAATCCAAAGTGCGCTATGAAATGTGAACGCATCGCTTTTATTGTCTGCCTGCTTCTGACCGGATGCGCTTCTGTGGAGCACTTCGACAAGGACGCGCCGCCCGAGTTCATCACCATTGGACGCGCCGAGTTTTTTCGAAGCGGACCAGCTCAGGCATTCCCGCCAGAGAAGCTCGAAAAAGAGATGACGCTGAATGTTCTCAAAAAGGACTCCGGCTACGCATTTGTGCGCCTGCTCGACAACCGCACCGGCTATGTCGCGTTTAGCGACCTCCGCGCCGCGCCGCCCGTGGCTCCGGGCGTGCCATTCGATCCCGTCATCGTGGAGGAAGTCGTCGAGGTTCCCTTGCCGGACTTCGGTGTCATCCCCGACGAAATCCCTGAGAAGCTTCGCAAAAGATGAAAATCATTCTGCGCGGTCTCACAAAGAAATTTGGATCCCAGACCGTGCTGGATGCGGTGGATTTCGAGGTCGACTTTGCCCACACCCTCGCCCTGATCGGACCATCCGGCGGAGGTAAGTCCACACTCCTTCGACTGCTCGCTGGCCTCGATGCCCCGGATGCGGGTGAAATCCTTGTCGACGGCAAGCCGCTGCCTCGGGACGAGGAGCATCTCAGACTCCACCGCAGCCGCATCGGCATTGTTTTTCAGGCCTTCAACCTTTTTCCCCACCTTAGCGCGCTCGGAAATGTCATGCTGCCACTCACCGAGGTTCATCGCCTCGATGCAGCAACCGCTCGTGAGCGGGCGATGGATGTCCTGAAGCGCTTCCATCTCGCCGAACACGCGGCCAAGCAGCCCGCCCAACTCAGCGGTGGCCAGCGACAGCGTGTCGCCATTGCCCGAGCCCTTGCGGTGGATCCTGCTTTTCTGCTTCTGGACGAACCCACTTCCGCACTCGATCCGGAGATGACTGCCGAAGTCCTCGATGTGATTGCCGAGCTTCGTGAATCCGGAAAACCCATCATTCTCGTCACACACGAAATGGGCTTTGCGCGCCGCTCGGCCGACCGCGTCGCCTTCATTGCTCAAGGCGGCGTGCTCGAGTGCGCCGCAGCAGAGGAGTTTTTTCAGCATCCTCGCCAACCTGCCGTGAAGCAATTTCTCGAGCGGATTTTGAAATACTGAGCCAACGGGTTCTTCCCTTCAATTGCTGCCACCTTTTTCCTGTTCATCCCGTAAATCCTGTCTAAAAACCGCTCCACGACACCCATGCCAAAAGAACGCATTCGTCTCAACGATATCGACCAGTCTCAATCCCTCACGCAGGAGGAATACAAGAGCCAGGTGAAGCAATATCAACTCGAGCTTCTCAACATGCAGCTCGAGCTCCATGAAAAGCAGATTCCGATTGTGATCGTCATCGAGGGGCCTGACGCCGCAGGCAAGGGTGGAACCATCAAGCGCCTCACCGAGCGCCTCGATCCCAGACTTCTTCGCGTTTATTCCATCAACAAACCCACGGCCGAGGAATTCGCCCGCCACTACATGTGGCGTTTCTGGTCAAAGCTCCCGCCTCGCGGAAACATGGCCATCTACGACCGCTCATGGTATGGACGCGTGCTTGTCGAGCGCGTCGAGGGATTTTGCTCCCAAGCAGCCTGGCAGCGCGCGTATGGGGAGATCAACGAATTTGAAAAAATGCTCGTCGATGACGGCACCGTGCTCGTGAAGTTCTGGCTTCATGTCACCAAGGATGAACAACTCGTCCGCTTCAAATCCCGCGCGGCGGACCCCTACAAACACTGGAAAATCGGCGACGAAGACTGGCGCAACCGCAAACGCTGGAACGAACACATCGAAGCCGCCGAGGACATGTTCGAAAAAACAAGCACGGACCTCGCGCCTTGGACCGTCATACCTGCCAACTTCAAGTGGTATGCCCGTGTCAAGGCCCTCAAAGTCCTCAGCCGGGCGCTCAGTAAAGCTCTCGGCCGATAAAAAGCATCAAACGCCTCGGGTGGCGTGGAGTTTTCCACCGCGCGGCAGCGCGCACCGTTCTCTTGGGAGGGCCATCCTCCGGCATGGCCCATTTCTCGGTAAGAACGGCGTCAAACAGCTTTCAGGGCGCTCAGCCCAGCGGAGTGGGATATTCCCCTTTCGCCGTGAGGTCCGCCAAAGCTGCCGCTACCAGAGGGCGATCCTCGCGGTAGGTCACGCCGAACCATTGGCTCTCCACCGGCACGAGTTGCACGGTTGCGGCACCGCTTGAGACCATATCCGCCACGGCATTCGGAATGTAAAATTCCGACTTCTCCTCGCCTCCACGGGCTTTCAGAAAATCTTTGAAGCCCGCTTCCAGCAAAGGAAACACCTCTGGAGTGAAGCCCCAGCAGTTCATCGAAACACGCTCCGCGCCGGTGAATTCGACGCCTTCGGCCAAATCCGTGATGCCCTGCGCCGTGCGTTGGATTTGCGTGTGTTCGCGCACCGTCTTGAGCAATCCATCCGCATCCGCCTCACAAACCCCGCGCGACACACTGCCGTGATCGGAGAGCGTGGCATCAAGTCTGTAGCCGCCCATGCAAAAACGGGTCCCTTCTTTTTGATGAGCCTGCAAAAATCCGCCCACAGCCGCAAAGGCATCGCGACCATAGAAATCATCCGCATTGATCGCCACGAATGGAGAATCGACCACATCACGGGTAGCAAGAATCGCGTGCCCCGTGCCCCAAGGTTTCGTGCGCCCCTCCGGCACGCTGAAGCCCTCCGGTAGATCATTGAGCTGCTGAAATGCATAGCCCACATCCAAGCGATCCTCGTAGCGGCGGCCCACGCGATCCTTGAACTCCTCCTCAAAATCCCGCCGAATCACAAACACCACCCGGTCAAAACCGGATAGTGCCGCATCATAAACCGAGTAGTCGAGAAGCGTCTCTCCGCCCGGCCCAACGCCATCCATCTGCTTCAACCCACCATACCTACTGCCCATACCGGCAGCCAAAACAAGTAATGTTGTATTCATAGTAAAAAAATCTCGGGCCGGCGGGATTCGAACCCGCGACCTCCTCGTCCCGAACGAGGCGCTCTAGCAAGCTGAGCCACGGCCCGTGGTGTTCATAATAAAGTGTTTACGGGATTATTTTGATAGCCAAAAAAAGCACTTGTAACCTGCTATTTTTGAGGTATGGGAAAGCACAAGCAACAGCAGGAAGAAAAGCCAGATTGGGTAAAAATTGGTTCATGCCTTTATCGGTATCGAATAGCTAACTACTATGCACTTGTTCGGTTCAAGGGCAAGCAGATCAGACATTGCCTCGAAACAGACGACCTCGAACTGGCGAGGCGAAAACTGGCAAAATTCAAAACCGAACTCGCAAAGACAACGCCAGTTGAATCAAGGCGCACGATCAAGAAACAGGCAGAGCTTTTCCTCGCTGGCTTGGTTGGGCGAACCCAGCACCAAGCATGGGTTGAGTTTCTGCATTACCGAAAGTCTGGACAACTAAAACTACTCCAATCTGCGAGAATCAAAGCCCAACTCAAAAAACTCTCCGAGATGGGCCATGACATCGCCCGCGAGGTCATCAACACATCTATCGCCAACGGGTGGCAGGGCATTTTTCCGCCGAAGGGACAAAAGACAACGCAGGCACGCAAGGCAGTCATCCGTGCATTATGAAAAAGACCGTTCCAATAGCGGCAACCGCCGAGGCAGAGGCATTGTCTAGGGTGGCGTCTGGGTGTGGTTTGGTAGCTCCCGAGGTGGTATTTGGGTCAAGCCGGAGGTCGACCCTCCAAGGATTTGCGCGCTGCCGAGCGGGTCCTGTTAGCGGCGCAAAATAAACCAACTACTTGGCGGCGCCGAGGCGTTCGCGGTTGTAGCGGTTTTGGGTGATGTCGTCTGTCCAGGAGCGGTTTTTCAAATACCAGTCCACGGTTTTAGCGAGGCCGGTTTCGAAGGATTCGCGGGGTGCCCAGCCGAGTTCGGATTGGAGTTTTGAGCAGTCGATCGCGTAGCGGCGGTCGTGGCCTGGGCGGTCGGCGACATAGGTGATCTGGGCGGTGTAGGAGGCACCGTCGGGGCGGGGGGATTTCGCATCGAGAAGGGCGCAGAGTGTTTTCACCACATCGAGGTTTGCGCGTTCGTTGAGGCCGCCTACATTGTAGGTTTCACCCGTGCGGCCGCGTTGCAGAACGAGCCAGATGGCTGCGGCGTGGTCCTCGACATAGAGCCAGTCGCGGATCTGCTGTCCATCGCCATAGACTGGAAGCGGCTTGCCATCGAGGGCGTTGAGGATCATGAGGGGAATGAGCTTCTCGGGAAAATGGTAGGGGCCGTAGTTGTTGGAGCAGTTTGTCGTGAGGGTGGGGAGGCCGTAGGTGTGCTGGAATGCCCGAACGAGATGGTCGCTGGCGGCCTTGGAGGCGGCGTAGGGGCTGTTTGGCGCGAAGGGCGTGGTCTCGGAAAATGCCGGGTCGTGCGGGGCAAGGGTTCCGTAGACTTCGTCGGTCGAGACATGCAGAAAGCGGAATTTTTCGCGGCGTTCATCCGGGAGATTGCTCCAGTGGCGGCGGGCGGCATTCAGGAGGCGCAGTGTGCCGGTGACATTGGTCTGGATGAATGGCTCGGGGGAGTCGATCGAGCGGTCCACATGCGACTCGGCGGCGAAATTCAAGATGGCGTCGATGTCATGCTCCTCCAGCAAACGGGCCACGAGCGCTTCATCGCCGATGTCGCCTTTTTGAAAAACATAGCGCGGGTCGGAGGCGAGATCGGCGAGATTGGCCGGGTTGCCTGCGTAGGTGAGGAGGTCGAGATTGACGAGCTTGCGGAGCGGCGAGGCGTCTTCGGTGAGTCGCTGACGGATGAAATTGCTGCCGATGAATCCGCAGCCCCCGGTGACAAGGATGTTCATGGATCGACGAGGTTTTCTTTATTCCGTTTCTTCGCCCTCGGTGAGGACTTCGTCGAGGCAGGCTTCGAACTCGTCGAGGCCAGTGCTTGGAATAATAACGGAGTTCCTGCGCCCGTGGGCTTCCTCGGTGATCTTGAGGAAGCGGCCGCGGTCATTCTCGCGAAGCTCGATGATGATGTGCTTGCGTTCGACTTGGAGTTCGCGCAGGGCGATGGATTGTTCCATAAGGAAAGGTCAGCAGGCTATCGGACGAGGGACGGGGGCATCAACCGAAAATCCTTGGCGCTCGAATTAATGTTTCGTTCCCAGCAAATAGTCGGGGTTGAGTTTTTTGAGTGCTGGAAGGGTGAAGAGGCCGTCTTTGCGGATGAGTTTGCCGTCGAACCACACCTCGCCGCCGCCGTAGTCGGGGCGTTGGATGCAGACCATGTCCCAGTGGATGCGGCTGGTGTTGCCGTTTCCCGCCGTTTTGTAGGCTTGGCCGGGCGTGAAGTGGAAGGAACCAGAAATTTTTTCGTCGAAGAGGATGTCGCGCATCGGGTGGAGGATGTGCGGATTGAATCCCAGCGCGAACTCGCCGATGTAGCGTGCGCCGGCGTCGCTATCGAGAATGCGGTTGAGGGCGGCGGTGTTGTTCGCCGTGGCGTTTTCCACGCGGCCTTCGGAGAACTCCAAGCGCACATTGTCGAAGGCGTGGCCCTGATAAATGCTCGGGACATTGAAGGTCACATGACCCTCGACGCTCTTCTTCACAGGGCAGGAAAAAACCTCGCCGTCGGGAATGTTGCGGTCGCCGCCGCAGGTGATGGAGCCGATGTTTTTGATCGAAAATCGCAGGTCGGTGCCAGGGCCCTTCAGGTGAACCTTGTCGGTGCGGTCCATGAGCTCCTTGAGCGACGCCATGCCGGGAGCCATGCGGCCGTAGTCGAGCGTGCAGACCTTGAAGTAAAAATCTTCGAAGGCAGGCGTGCTCATCTGCGCCTGCTGTGCCATGGCGGCTGTTGGCCAGCGGAGGACGAGCCACTTAGTCTTGTTAATGCGCCAGTCCATGACAGGGC
This sequence comes from Terrimicrobiaceae bacterium, assembly GCA_044369905.1. GTDB lineage: Bacteria > Verrucomicrobiota > Verrucomicrobiia > Chthoniobacterales > Terrimicrobiaceae > UBA967. The sequence continues at coordinate 6,020 of JBILWM010000089.1, forward strand.
GCATGGCGCCGGAAATGAGACGCATTTTTTCATCCGGCACATCGGACATCTCGGTGATGTTGTGGCTGCCGCGCACGGCGATGTAGGCCTGCATTTTTTTCATGCGAGCGAGTTCGACTGAGCGGGTTACCTCAAGTTGCTCGACTTCGGCACCGAAGGCCATTTCGCGGCTGATGCGAGCGTGGTGGTTCTGCACGAACGGCACGGCTCCACAGGCGCGGGTGGCGCGGATGAGTGCGATGGCGATCTCCTCGGGCGCGTCGAAAATGTCGATGAGCACATTTTCGCCGGGTTTGAGTTTGGTGGAGTGCCGCGTCAAGACATCGGCCAGTTGGTCACAGCGTGGATCGTGCATAGAAAAAATCAGCGGGGGATTCGCGAAGAGAGTTCGCTCAAGCGTTGCGCGGCGTAGGCGGAGAGGGCTGGGCGGAGGAGGGGGAAGAGAAACTTCGCCAGGTTGAAAAGAATGCTGAAAAAGCCCTGCCGTTCAGTGCGGGCGGGTTCGGATTTTTCAGACTTCGCCCCTTTTTTGACAGAAATGTTTTTTGGCGCCTTGCGCGTCTTTGGACCTGCGAGAATGTAGCCGAGCGCAGCGGCGCTTCCCAGCCAAGCGAGTGGACGGGTCTTCACCGAGCGCCTGATTTTCGAAACGATGTCGAGTTCCTCGGCGATGGAGGCTGTGTCACGCGCGATCGCCACGCGGCTGCGGCGGAGTTCCTCGAGAATTTCCTGTTTGCTGGTCATGGCGCGGAGCTTTTGCGTAGGGATTCCAAATCGCGGGCCACTTCGCGGCGGGTTTCCTCAAATATCGGCGTGCGGCTGTGGACTTTCACATGGCGGGCACAGATGTAGGCCAGCAGAGCGTGCAGCACTGTGAATCCGCCCAAAATCCAAAGCCAAGAAATGCCCAACACAAAGGCGGCAAAGAACGCCAGGGCCAATATGAGGAGGATGTAGCCAAAGGCTGCGAAAAACAACGCCGCCAGAAGCATCACGAGCAATCTGACCCCAAGGGCGGCGGCTTCCCGCGATTCCTCGCCGGCAAGAGAGCCCATGGCCTGCGCGTAGCGGCCGAGCGAGCCCACGAGGCTCAGCAACTCCGCCATCAGGCCCCTCGGAGCTGCAACCGTGGCTTTGGTGTCCAAAGCGTCTTAGCGGCGGAGGAGCACTCCGAGCACGAAGCCCACGCCTGCGGCGATGGCGACTGCCTGAAGCGGATTCTCGCGAATGTAATTCTCTGTCTCGGTCTGGTAGTCGTGCGCGCGGTCATAGGCGTCCGAGTAGAGCGAGTTGGCGCGGTCGCGGACATTGTCATAGGTCGCGCTGGCGGCTTCGCCGAGGTCCTTGGCTGCCGCGCCGAGATGTTCGCGGCCTGTTTCGTAGGCGGCTTTCGCCTGCTTTTTCGCAGTGTCACCCACGGCGCGACCGGCTTCGGTTGCTGCGTCGATGGCTTTTTTCGCGTGTTCGCTGCTGCTTTCGAGTTTTTTGCTCACGATGTTGTTATCAAGTGTTTCGGACATGGTAATGGACTCCTTCAGCCTCATCCTGCCACGGAATTGCCCCTTGGCAAGTGCCTATGCGGTGTTGATCATGCGGGGTCTATGTCCCATGTCACTGCCTTTGCGCCCGGTCGCGTTGAAATTCTCGGAAATCATACGGACTACAACGGCGGCGTTGTTCTTTCAGCCGCCCTCCAGCTTGGTATCACGGCCACAGGTCGCCGCCTCGAGAACGGCGAGATCCGCCTCTCGAGTTCGGGTGTTTGCCACAAGGGAAAAATCCACCGCGCGGCAGGCCTCAAGAAAACCGGCGAGTGGATCGATTATCCGCTGGGAGTCGCCGAAATGCTGGCCCGTGCAGGCTCCGAAGCGGGTGGATTCGAGGCATCCTACGAATCCACGCTTCCTGCCGGTGCTGGACTTTCGAGTTCCGCCGCCTTGGAAGTGGCGACGGCGGTGCTTCTCACGCGCCTTTACCCTTTTAAAATTTCCCGCATGGATCTGGCGAAACTCTGCCGCCGCGCGGAAAATGAATTCGTAGGTGTGAATTGCGGACTCCTCGATCAGGCCTCTTCCGTTTTCGGAAAAAAGGACCATCTGGTGTATCTCGACTGCCGCAGCGAATCGGTGGATGCCGTGCCGTTCCCATCGCACCTTGGCCTGCTCATCATCAACTCCGGCGTGAAACACGCGCTTACTGGCGGCGAATACAACGAGCGGCGCGAGCAATGCTTTGAAGCCGCCCGATGCATGGGCGTGTCCGCCTTGCGTGACGCCACCAGTTCACAACTCGAGGCCTCTGAAATGCCCGAATTGGCCAAACGCCGCGCCCGTCATGTGGTGGGCGAAAATGAACGCGTTCTTATTGCGATCGATGCCCTGCGGTCAGGTCGCACCGAAGCGCTCGGTCCTCTCATGTCGGCTTCGCACCGCAGTTCGATCGAGAATTTTGAAAACAGCACGCCTGAACTCGACCTGCTCGTGAGTCTCGCCACCGCGCAGCCCGGCTGCCTTGGCGCCCGGCTCACTGGCGGAGGATTCGGCGGTGCCATCGTTGCGCTGGTCGAGATCGACGCCGCAGAGTCTGTGCGTGTCGCGGTGGAGACCGCCTACGCCGCGCAAACCAAACACAAAGCCACCGGCATCCTCTGCCGCGCGGGGCATGGAGCGCTGCCTGCCGAAGATTAAAAAACAACCATGAACGATCCCGGACGCAAAACCATCACCCAACTCCGCAGCGAGTGCCGTGGCATTTCCCTCTCCGCGCGCCTGCGCGGGCAGGTTGATGAACTGACCAAAAAAGAATCCTCAAACGGGAAGCCGTATTGGGAAATGAAGGTCCGCGACGCTGGCGATGTTCTTACGCTGCGGGCCTGGTCGGATACGGATGCCTTTGCAGCTTGTCAGGATCTCGCTCGTGGTGAATGCGTGGAGGTCGAAGGGGAATTTGCAGTCAATGGCAGCTTCGGTCTCGATGCCCGGCGCTGGCGTATGCGACCGCTGAATCCCCAAGAAACGGCAGAACTTTTCGTCGGCGGCGAGGAGGAGACTGCTGCGCTGGAAAAGGATTTTGCGGATGTGCGTGAGCTTGTGCAAACCATGCGCGATCCGCGTCTGCGTGGTCTGTGCGAATTATTTCTTCAGGAATTCGGACCCCGCTTCCAGCGCGCCTCCGCTGCGCGGCATAATCACCACGCCCACCGGGGAGGTTTGCTCCGTCATACGGGCCAGATGATGCGTTCGGCCTCGGCCATTTGCAGCGCCTATCCTGTGCTCAACCGTGATCTGCTGCTCGCCGGTGTTCTTTTTCACGACTGCGGGAAACTTTGGGAAATGTGTCCGCCCGAGGCTGGGTTTGAAATCCCACGCGAGCTGCGCGGTGAGCTTCTCGGGCATATCAGTATCGGCATCGAAGCGGTGAACGCCCTTTGGCGAAAGTTGCCGCTCGAGACCTGGCGCGGCATGGAGCCAGCCTCGGAAGATGTGCGCCTGCACCTCCTGCACCTCATCGCCTCGCATCACGGGGAACTCCAATACGGATCCCCCGTCGAGCCCAAGACGCCCGAAGCCATCGCCCTCAACATGGTCGACAACCTCGATGCCAAGCTGGAAATGCTATCCATGGCCTATAACCGCCAACCCGAAATTGCTCCCGGCATCCATGAGCGCGTCAAGGCGCTCAACACCTCTCCGGTCAAGCCGCTGGCACCATTTATTCCTGGCGAAGAAGGGTAGCGAAAAGTCTCGGGGATCACGCCCAGTCGCGCGCTTCGTAATCCCCGGGATCGCCAGGCCCTTGGCGTCCCAAGATTCAGCCGCCTGGGCGGCGTTTCTGCTGGATGTAATGGTGGCTCCGCCACGCAAATGGGTCAGCGGCGGCGCGCCGACCCTCGTGTGCCCGGCATGGGCATGAACAAGTCAGGAAAAAAAACCACAGGCATCCCATAGAGGAAAAAAATGCACCTCAAGGAGAGATGGACGGGATGTTTGAAACCTGCCACTTGGCAGGCTATGAAAAAACCAAAACACCCCCGTCCATCGGCTTCAAAGTTCAGCGGTTTCCGGCAGCTTTGCAATCTGATTCCCTGCCACCTGGTGTCCAGATTGGCGAAGGAAACTGGCGTTGATAAATTCTGCCGCACTTTCTCGGCGTGGAGTCATGTCGTGGCCATGCTTTATGCTCAATTCAGCCACTCCATTGGGCTCAATGATGTGTGCGATGCCCTGCGACTCAACAGCGGGCCTCTATCAGCCATTCGAGGGGCGAAGCCACCGAGTCGCAATGGACTCTCACACGCGGGCAAGCAGCGTAAAGCGGTTCTGGCTGAGAAGCTCTTCTGGGGGCGCATCTCCGATAGTTGCAAAAAAAGCTGGACTACAATCCGATTTGAGAGCAAAGAGGGGCCATGCAATGGCCGATCAAAGTTCAGGGACGTGAAGTAGGTGAGGAAAAAGTGCGCTGG
>JBILWM010000090.1:0-10462 GCA_044369905.1 Terrimicrobiaceae bacterium
TTGACACCAAAAATATAACACGCCAATTTCGGGTATGAACAGCAAAAACGCTGTTCATACCCAACTTTTTTCTATTCTAAATAAATTATAAAAAACAAGATACGAGATTCCGGACAGGCTCTATTTAAATGCCCAACCGATTGGCAACACATGGCGGCGCGACCATGAGGGGGATTTTCAATGCACCGAGCCCGAGGTGCGCCGGATGTTTGCCGATGCGGCTGAGACGCGGGCTGACCAGCGTATCTTGCAGGGGTTCAGCCTTGCGGACCTCGACTCTGCCAGCCTGAGCCAGTATCGCCAGCGCTTCCGGGCCGCCAAGGGGGAGCATCCCTGGCTGGGATTGGAGGATCGCGAACTTCTCGAAAAACTCCAAGGTTGGCGTCGGGATCGCGCCAGTGGCCAGGAGGGTCTCACTTTGGCGGGACTTCTCATGTTTGGTCGCACCGAAGCCATCCGTGATCCCGCAGCTGCGCCGGAATTTTTTCCGGATTACCGCGAGAAGCTCGATCCCGCCTTGCGCTGGACGAATCGCATCTATCCCGATGGCGCCTGGGAGGCGAACCTTTTCCAGTTCTATCAGAGGGTCTCTCCCCAGCTGGCGGCGGGTCTGCCCACCCCATTCCAACTCGATGCCGGCATGCGCAAGGACGACACCCCGGCCCATGAAGCTCTGCGCGAAGCGTTTGTCAATACTCTCATCCATGCCGACCACACAGCTCCCGGCGGCATCGTGGTGGAACGCCTCCCGGATCGTTTCATCGTTTCCAACCCCGGAACCCTGCTGGTGTCGATGGAACAATTTCGGCGAGGCGGGGTGAGCGAGTGCCGAAATCCCTCGCTCCAGCAAATGTTCCTGATGATCGGTGGTGGCGAGCGCGCGGGGTCCGGTGTGGACAAAATCCGCTCCGGGTGGCGCAGTCGCCATTGGCGCCCCCCTTTGATTCGAACCCAAACGCGGCCCGACCGCGTGGAGATGACTCTTCCCATGGTGAGCTTGATCCCGGAGAGCGCGATCTCGGCCTTGGACCAGCGCTTTGGCAAAGCCATGGTCGCCGGATTGGCCGCCAATGCGCTCCAGGCTCTGGCCACCATTGAGATCGAAGGCAGCACCACCAACACCCGTTTGCAAGAGTTGATCGACTGCCACCCGAGCGACATTACCCGTTTGTTGCAGAATCTTTGCAACAGAGGTCTTCTCGAATCCGACAACCGCCGGAGATGGTCCACCTACCGGTTCAAGGGCACGGAACCCGAGCGCAGTCTTTTCGATCATCTTGAACACTCCGGGGACTCCTCACATTTTGCCGGAGACTCCTCACATTTTGCCGGAGACTCCTCACATTTGGCCGGGGACTCCTCACATTTGGCCGGAGACTCCTCACATTTGGAAACACACCGCTCGGGTGGCGGAGATATCTTCGAACCTTCCGAACTTGTTAAAAAGGTCGCCAAGGCTGGGAAAGTTCCATCTGACCTGATGGAGCAAGCAATTATGGAGGCATGTTTGCGGAGATATTGGACAGTCAATCAACTCGCAAACATGCTCAACCGGCACCCCGCCGGACTGAGAAACCGCTACATTTCTCCGCTTGTGGAGGCGGATAAACTCAAACTCCGCTTCCCACGCCAAGGAAACCGTCCCGACCAAGCCTACACAACAAACGAGGCTGTTTTTCAAGACAAGCCGACAAAGTAAAACTGCAATGCCTCTCGATTCAATCCAGCATTCAAAAAACTACTTTCTCGGAAAAATGAAGAAATTCCGAGAAAGTAGGTTCCAGATCAAGCAATCACCTTCTGTAATGTATTTTGCATTCTTCAGAACCTACTATCTCCGAAAAACTCAAAAATTCTCATTTGATAGGCGTTTTGTTTTGCAAAAAGCTTTCCAAGATACTTTTGCGTTTTTATCCACCAACCATCAGAGAAATTTCCGAAAAATCTCTGATAATAGGTTTTTTTCCTCTTGGGAAAATCTCAACCGAATCAACAAATTATAAAGGAGGACTTATGAATTATGAAACTCCGCCAGACCTTGGAAGACCTCATCGCCACACCCGTTACTCATTGCGTCAAAAAAGTGGCTAATAACTCGATTCCCAATCGCACAAAACGCAAAGAAACGATGCCTCAAAAATATAAATGCCTTTATTCAAGATTATTACAATTACACTCCAATCGATACTCGGCCCGAAATGAATTAAAGCTCCGCCCACTTCATAATTAGCCATGCACCCTTCCATCCGACTCGAAGGCTCCGTCCTCTCCGCTGACATTCTCGATGCCATTGAGCGTGGTGAGAAGTCGCACCAGTCCGCCAAGGATTTCGGCCTCGACCCCACCGCCAAGGTCAAGGACGAGATCGCGGATGCCTGGGCTGCCGCCCGTGCTTATTGGACAGCCTACCAGACCCGGATCAGCCGCCTGCGCGAGGGCGCGACCGGCACCACCGAGACCCGAAACCAATGGCTCGTCCCATTCCTCAGCCTCCTTGGCTATCAGCTCACGCTTGCAGATTCCGAGACCATCCAAGGGAAAACCTATCGCATCTCCCATCGCGACACCGCCCGCGACGGCTTACCCATCCACCTCATCGGCTGCTTCGAGTCCCTCGACCGCCGCAGCACCGTGCCGAATGCCCCCCGCATGTCCCCGCACGGTCTGGTGCAGGAATACCTCAACCTCACCGAGCACCTCTACGGCATCGTCTCCAACGGCCGCCAGATTCGCCTCCTCCGCGATTCCTCTCGCCTTGTCAAACTGACCTTCATCGAGTTCGACCTCGACCGCATCTTCTCCGAGGAACTCTTCGCCGACTTTGCGCTCCTCTACCGTCTGCTCCACGCCTCCCGCCTGCCGATTAAACAAGACGCCGTTGCCGAGGCTCCAATCGAGATTTACCATCAGGATTCCCTCGATTCCGGCTCCCGCATTCGCGATGGCCTGAGCCGTGCCGTGCAGGAAGTCATCGAAAAAGTCGCCAACGGACTCCTGAGCCACCCTGCGAACCAAGCCCTGAGGGACCGCGCTGCCACCGACAACGGCGAACGCTTCGCGATGGATTTCTACACCTACCTGCTTCGACTCATCTACCGTCTCCTCTTCCTCATGGTCGTCGAAGAGCGTGGCCTCGCGCTCATGCCCGGCACCGACAAACGCCTGCGCGACATCTACGATCTTGGCTACTCCCTCGCTCGCCTGCGCCGTCTTGCTGAGAAATCCCGCTTCGCCGACGCCCGTCACCACGATGCCTGGCTCGCCCTCATCGCCCTCTTCCGTCTTGTCGATGAATCCGGTCGCGGCCTCAAGCTCGGCATCGCCCCGCTTGGTGGTGACCTCTTCGGCTCCGGCTCTCTTGGGACTCTGGAGGAATGCGCCCTCGACAACGCCACCTTCCTCAGTGCCCTGCGCCAGCTCACCCTGTTCACCAATCCCGTCACCGGCCAGCTCATGCGGGTCAATTACGGCGCGCTCAATGTCGAAGAGTTTGGCTCCGTCTATCAAGGCCTGCTGGAGTTCGATCCCCAAGTCACCCTCATCGAAGGCAAATGGCACTTCGCCTTCGCCCAGGGCGACGCCCGCGCCGCCACCGGCTCCCACTACACCCCCGACGAACTCGTCCAGCCCCTCATCAAACACTCGCTCGACCACCTCATCGAACAACGCCTACAAGAAGCCCGCACTAAAATCGAAACCACCCCCAAGCACCTTCATACTTCCTCCTTCATCATTCATACTTCAGAAGCTGCCCTTCTCTCCCTACGCGTTGCCGACATCTCCTGTGGCTCCGGCCACATCCTCCTCGCTGCCGCCCGCCGCATCGCCACGGAACTCGCCATTATCCGCAGCGGCGACGACCAACCCAGCCCCGCCGCCTTCCGTGAGGCCATTCGCGATGTCATTCGCCACTGCATCTACGGAGTGGACCTCAACCCGCTCGCCGTCGAGCTTTGCAAGGTCGCCCTCTGGCTGGAAGCCCACGCACCCGGCGAACCCCTCAATTTCCTCGACCACCACATCAAATGCGGCAACGCCATCGTCGGCTTCGTGACTCGCGACGAACTCGAAAAAGGCATCCCCGACGAAGCCTTCAAAACCCTCCCTGGTGACGACAAGGACATCGCTGCCGCCTTTCGCAAAACCAACAAAACCGAACGCGCCTACCACCAGGCCGGTCAGCAAAGCCTCTCGCCCGACCTCCGCTCCAAGTGCCAAACGCTCGCCACCGACCTCACAGGCATCACCAACCTCCCCGAGACCACGCCCGCCGAGATCGCTGAGAAAAAATCCCGCTACGAGAAACTCCAGCGCGCCGACGCCCTCCTCCTGCGCCAACTCGCCGCCATCCCCATCGCCCAGTTCTACCTCCCCAAAACCGCTGGAAACAAAGACCGCCTCATCACCGACGCCTCGTTCCGCCACTACCTCTCCGGTCGCCACCTCCAAAGTCAGGCCACAGCCGCCGCATGGGCACTCGCCCAACGCAAAAAAGCCTTCCACTGGTTCCTGGAATTTCCCGACATCATCGCCAACGGTGGCTTCGACTGCATTCTGGGGAATCCGCCGTATCTCGGCGGGCAAGCCTTGAGCGGCACCTATGGCCATGCCTTCTGCGAATATGTGCGCTGGCAATTCACACCCACCGGCCTCAGCGAGTTGGTCGTCTTCTTCCTGCGCCGCATCTATTCCCTTCTAAGCCCGACCGGCTTCACCGCCTTCATCACCACAAACTCGATCAAAGACGGCGATGTGCGAAAGGATGGCCTCGAACAAGTCATTACGGCAGGCGGCACGATCAACATGGCCGTGCGCGGCATCAAATGGCCAGGAGTGGCGAATCTTGTTGTTTCTCTGGTTTCCATAAATCGTGGTGAATGGAGCGGCACTCGCATCCTTGATGGTAAATCGGTTGAAAAAATTAGCGCCTTCTTTGAGAACGAGGAAGACCTTGGCGAAGCCAATAACCTAACTGATTGCGCTAATCAGATGTATTCCGGCGCTTATTTTCTGGGGGATGGGTTCTTAATGGATCCAAAGGAGGCAGATGACATGATCAGGCAGGATTCAAACCTTTCCACCGTCCTATTTAAGGTCATCAATGGAGAAGAGCTAAATCGCAATCCTATTCAGGCACCGGGCCGCTCCGCCGTGTTTTTCTTTGATTGGGCGCTTTCTAAAGCTGAAAAATATGGCGCGGCTTTCCAGAGGGTCTTCGAATTGGTCAAACCAGAACGAGACGAATCAACTGAGAAAGCTGTTCGGGAAAAGTGGTGGCTTTGGAAAAGACCAGCACTGGAAATTTCTCGAAGGATCAAGGGGAAGGATCGTTGTTTCGTAACTGCAAGAACCACAAAGCACCTAAGTTTTACTTCAATGCCGACGGACTTAGTGTTCACTAATGCTACTTATGTCTTCACCACCGACCGTTGGGATTACTACGCCGTAGTCCAATCCACCATCCACGAAGTCTGGGCGCGCAAATACAGCGGCGCGTTGAAACAAGACCTCCGCTACTCCCCATCGAAGTGTTTCGACACCTTCGCCTTCCCCGCCGGGCAGTGGCAGAACCCGAACCCTGACCTCGCCGCCATTGGCGAACGCTACCACGAACACCGCCGCGACCTTATGCTCCGCCTCTGGCTCGGTTTGACAGACATCTACAACCTCTTCCACGCCCCCGACCTCGAAGCCCGCATCGCGACACTCTATGCCAAGCGCGCCAAGTCCAGCGACTGGCGCAGCGAACTCCCCGCCGAGCACCGCCCCCTCGCCGGAAGCCTCACCCCCGAAGAAGCCCGCACCGGCATCGAGACCCTCCGCGCCCTCCATGTGGCTCTCGACCAAGCCGTCCTCACCGCCTACGGCTGGCAAGACCTCCCCCTGGCCCACGATTTCCAAGAAGTCGAAACCCTCCCCGAAAACGACCGCACCCGCTACACCATCTCCCCCACCGCCCGCAAAACCCTCCTCACCCGCCTCCTCACCCTCAACCACCAACGCGCTGCCGAGGAAGCTGGTGCCCAACTCACCCAAGACCCAGCTACTAAAGGCATCAAACCGAATAAAGCCCAGCGGGTGAAGAACGAGGATGAGCTGCTATGAGCGTCGGCACTCAACCCGCCACAGATTGTGTAGTCAGACCTGACGAACTTAACGCAGACTGCGTCAATACACTCCGAAATTTGGGCGTTGCAGATGGCGAATATGTTGCGGTGGTTGGTGCGGGGCCTTCATCTCCACTCATTCCGACTGGCGATACTATGGCAGTAGAAATGGCAAAGAGATGTGGAATAGCTCCGCCATCGCCGCATACACCCTTTTGGGAATTTTACGAGGCAGCTAAGACAAATAAAAAAGAGGAATATAGCGAGTTCATTAAATCCAAATTTAATAAACATGAATATTGGCGTTCAGATACTTATGAACTTATATGTAAAATTAGCTTTAAAAGCATCATTACAACAAACTACGATGCCTATCTTCCCAGTGCTTTCGAAAAAGTAGAGGGCACAGGTTGGGATGAACGTTTCTGCATATACCCGCCAAGGAAAACCGAAAAATCAGGCCTTGCGACTGCTATAGATTTTGAGGATCAAAAGTATTTAATTGCAATCCATGGTTATAGAGATTCATTGCGTTTAGAATGGCCGCTTGATAGTATCATACTTGCAAAATCTGATTACCAACTGCACTACTTTGATCCGGAAAAGGCATATTATTTGCATTCTTGGTGGAAAGAAATACTTGCACGATTCGATTGTATTTTTATTGGCACTTCGCTTCTAGAGCCTGGCATTGGTGATGTCCTTCAAGAACTTGCTGATGGCGGCATAATTAAACGTAAATCAAGACGCCATATACATCTGCTTGATGTTTATCCAGCTGCAAACAGTGTCACAGGAGTCCAGCAACCTCCTGCTTATCCCAAAGCCAAAATCCTACATAATTGTGTTCAACAGGTTCTTTACGATCCCAAGCAATCCTATTTGGGACTCCTTGAAGTATTATCCAAAATTTCAGCTAATCCAGTATGCACGGTGTTTGAGCCAAAAATGAAAGCACCGAAATTTCCTGATTTTTCTAACGAATCTCTGTTTTTCGATGCACCATGATGACAAAAAATTTAAAATATCTGGAATTGGTAGCAAAAGATTTTCCGACTGCCGATAGTGGGAAGTCTGCCCTAGAAATCATTAGACTCGGAAATCCTTTCGATCTATTCTTCTTTGAGAGGCTTGAAGATTCGAATTGGCTGCCAATTCTAAAAGCATCCGGTCTTTTCAGCAAACTGCCTGTTGGTAAAGTCGGGGACGACGGGACAACATTTTATCCCCGTTCAGTAGCTCTTCGGGGGCTCTTGAACCTTTCCAAGTTTGTCCCAGTAAAAGTCATTGAAATTCTTGAAGAACTCGAATTTCCTGAAAATCCAGCGATAAAAGACCAGTTAATGGGGATTTTGGCCGAGATTGATGAGTCTGCAATTACGGATCGCGTCTTGAAAGTCGCCTCTAGAATAACGCGAACTCAGCCTTATGTAAATAACGCATGGATAGAAGTAGTTCTTGAAAAATCTGTTAGAAATAAATGTTTTGATGATACGCTTGAAGTTATCAACTCACTCCTTGATGTCACCCTCGCCCCAACTGAACTACACAATCGCTCAGTTGATACATGGCAAATTGGAGAAATTGACAGAAACATTATCACTCCGGTTTCTGAGGCTAAGCCAATTCGGACAGCCCAAGTTATTTTTTCTGCATTGCTCAAATGGGCGGGCAACGAACGATCTAGGGAGCGGGCCACTTCGAATCGTTTCTTGGCCTCTAGATCAGAACTCAACGAAGAAGACACTCCAAGCTGCTACTGGTTAGAGGACTTCCACGGTTCTGTCATTGGCTCCCATGAGCTTGAGGCGATACTCGCTTATCGACTCTTCAACATTGGATCACAAGTTCTTCGGAATGAGAATCTGGATGAATTTGAAGAGTTTGATTCGCTACTGCGGTCAAATCCATGGAACCTTTTTTCCCGTGTAAGATGGCAACTATATGCCGATCACCCAAAACAAACGCTAAAGCAGTCTCGAAATGATATTCTTGCGCGAATTTCTCGACTTTCTCGTGTCGACGCGACTCACGGTTACGAGATGGCGCAGATGCTTGAAAAGCATAGTGAGATGCACCGAGACTTGTTTCTTAAGCCAGATGATGTGCAGACTCTGTGCGCGCGAGTTCAATCGGGCCCCCTCGACGATAACGGCCAGTTGGTGAACGAATCAGCATATCAAGAAAAATTCCAACTGAAGCAACTTTATCCCATCCGCTGCCTTCTCGAAGGTAAAGACTTGGAGTTGTTCAACCGCCTGCGCGAAACAGCCCCGAAGATTCGACTGGACGCTTTCAAGCCTTTTTCCTCGGGTGGAGCTAAGATGATCGAGAGTGTGCCGCCGAAGAGGGCTCTGGAAATGCCTGCTATGTCGGATATTGAACTTTGGGATTTCCTGAATAACTGGGTTCCCAATCCGAAGCGCCCTGATCCGGAAAAGTGGTGGGTAGAGGAGGATTTAAATGCTCTTGGCGTCAAGTTTGCAGAGTTGCTGGAATCGACACCCGCGAGATTTCCAGCATCTGCGGAATGGTGGAAAAACCTCACCCGCCCGAGCGTGCTTGTTAAACCGCTTGATCGTGCCGCAACGCGCATTGCAGATGCGACTAAGAACGGAACAGAAACGAGCGCCACACCAACAGAAAACGATTGGCGAAATTGGTTTGGGTTGGCCTCGTGGATCACTTCCCAGCGGACCGTGTCGCCGGTCGACAAAGAGGATATCGAAGGCGGAGTTCTACCCGAAGACCATGATTGGAATTGGCCCCGCATTGTAGTCGTGAAGTTCCTGACGGCGGCTCTCGGCAGTAAATTTGACTTTCCAACCGACCTCGTTGCCGAGTGCGGTCGACTCATTCGCAAACTCGTTGAGGATCCCGATGAAAGACTCGGCGAAAAAGACAAGCCATGGATGGACGATTGGGTAACTGCGGCCATCAATTCCGTTCGAGGGACAGCTGTGGAGGGTCTGTTTGAGCTTGCCCGGTTCCACAAGCGGCGAAGCGGCAATCCTGATCCTGAAGGTTGGATTTTCGATCTTATCCTGAGTCGCTTAAAGTTGCCAAATGAGTCCCAAGCCGTCTTTGCGATTTTCGGCTGTCGCCTTCGCTTGCTCCTTCATTTCTTTGGCGAGAAATTCAAATCTCAGCCTGAATTGCTGCTTCCTTCAGATCGCAAGGAGCACCGCAATGCTCTACTTCTATCTCATTTCCGTTTTGATAATCCAAATGAGCTTGTCATCAAGACGCTTCCGATGCTTGCAGATGCTGGGATCGAATGTCTCGCCGAAATGATCAGGTTGGATCAGGATGATAAACAAACACGCGGGGATTTTGGCAGCCGATTAGGAACGCACCTTGGGTTTTACTACTGGAGTAAATCCTTCTCAAACGAAGAGATAGCGGATGCCATTCTTGATCGCTATTTCGCAACAGCCAAACCAAGTCAGAGGGGTAGTTTCATTCGGCAGATCGCAAGAATTTTCTCTGAATCTCCCGACAAAGAAAATCTCCATCCGCTCCATGAAATGCTTCGCAAACTGTGGGACCGGCGTTTCGCTAAAATCAAACAAGAATTGGCAGCCAAGAGCATTGACCCACAGGATGTTCACAGCGAACTATCTGCCTGCATTGATTGGCTGGGTATCGAGGGGCTTCCTTTTGACTGGCGTCACGATCAAATTCTTCGCGCTATCAAACTATTGCAGAAAGCGCCTGTTGCTGGCTTCACCATAAAGACTCTTGAGAAAATCTCATCACAGCCTGAACGACTACATGCTTCGTTGGAGATTCTAAACGCACTTATGTCAAAAGACTCCCAGGAGCTACGCTGGAACTATCAAGCCGAGTATCTCAAACCCATCTTGCTCCGAGGTATTAATTCAGAGAACGCAGCAACCAAGAAGCTCGCGGAGGAATCTCGGGAAATTCTGCTGCGACAGGGACAATTTGAGTATCTCGATCTTGGTTCTGAATGAAGAAAAACATTCCCGCAGAACATCAAAGATACAACATGGAGGTAGATGGCGCGATTCTTAGGCAAGGCATAACCGTGACAGATATCAGAATTGCCTCCATCGCTTTATTAGCCATTTTTCTTTGTGTTGAATGCCGCTTTGATCTCTTGCGCTTTGGCTTTGGAGAGGTTTCCGGAAATCTCAAAGGGACCGCTTGGAATATGCTCCATAACTATAGCGCCTGGTTGGGCTCCGTAGTCTTAATTCGTAAACCTAGCAGCCTGTCGGAGTTAAAAATCTGAAGCTCCCAAAATCCGGATTTCTCATTTTTAAAAAACTGGGTCTTTTGATTTTTGCAGGGCTACATTCGGTCATCGGAGCTTCATCTTTATCAAAGGA
>JBILWM010000091.1:0-10348 GCA_044369905.1 Terrimicrobiaceae bacterium
TCATGCGCCTCGCCGAAGGTCGCACGATGGAAGAACTCAAGGTCGCCTTCACCTTTCTCATGACCATGCCGGGCGTGCCGTATCTTTACAGCGGCGACGAAATCGGCATGAGCTATGTTCGCGGGCTTGTCTCCAAGGAAGGCGGCTACAACCGCACGGGCTCACGCACTCCGATGCAATGGAACTCCGGCAAGAACGCCGGCTTCTCGACAGGCAAGGCCAAGGATCTCTACCTGCCGATCGATCCCGCCAAGGACCACCCGACCGTTGAGGTGCAGGAAAAAGATTCCGACTCCTTGCTGAACCATGTCCGTCAACTTGCGGCACTGCGCCGCGAGCATCCCGCACTCGGCGGCGATGGGGATTTCGAGCCACTCTACGCCGAGAAAAACAAATACCCGTTCATCTATCGCCGCAAACTCGGCGCGGAGACGATCCTCGTCGCGGTGAATCCTTCCGCCAAACCTGTCAGCGTAGACATTCCCCTCAAAGGCCTACGCTCCCTGCCGATCGAACTGCTCTCGAAGGGCGCTGCCATCAAACGCACCGCAACCGGTGTGAAATTCGAAATGAAGGGCATCTCCCACGGCATCTTTAAAATCTGAAACCTCCGAACTCCATGAAACCTGACACCAACCAAACTCTCGCCACCTTTTCCGAAGCATCCCGGTCAACTCCCGTCGTCAATCAATCGGATGTGATGATTTGTGGCGGCGGGCCGGCCGGAGTTGCTGCAGCGATTGCCGCCGCCCGCGAAGGCGCAAGCACGACGCTGATCGAACTGCATGGTTGCCTTGGCGGGGTCTGGACTGCTGGCGCGCTGACTTGGATCATCGATCACGAAAACAAAGCCGGCGTGATGAAGGAAATCCTCGAGCGCCTTCAAGCTGGCGGTTTTCGCGCGCGCTTGGCAGATGGCACATGGACCAATGGCTACGACGTCGAGGGCATGAAAAGCGTGCTCGAGGAAATGTGCATGGAGGCCGGCATCCGCATCCGCCTGCACACGCGCGTGGTCGCCGCCGGGGTGGATGAAAACAAACGCCTCACTCATGTGATCACCGAATCCAAATCCGGCCGCGAGGCTTGGTCGGCCAAGATGTTTGTTGATGCCACGGGCGATGGCGACCTTGCCGCAGCCGCCGGATGCGGCTTCGACATGGGGCGCGACGAGGATGGCCACACCCAGCCAATGAGCCTATTGGCGATTCTCGCCGGCATCGAGGCCGATCAAGTGCGCGGCTTCATATCCGACGAAGGCCTGCCATGGGGCGTGCCTTTGGAAGCGCTGCGCCAGGAAATGAACCGTGCCGGTGTGGAGCCGTCCTACTCAAAGCCCACGCTCTTTCGCATTCACGACAATCTCTTCACCCTCATGGCCAATCACCAGTATCTGGTGAAAGGAACCAACGCCGATGATCTCAGTCGCGCCACGCTGGAAGCCCGCGCAGAGGTCCGCCGCATTGTGGATGGACTGCGCTCACTCGGCGGTTGCTGGGCGAATCTCCGCCTTGTTTCCACCGGCGCCCAGATCGGTGTGCGCGAAGGTCGCCGCATCCATGGCCGCTACACGGTGACTGCCGATGATCTTCGAAATGGCACCCAGCACGAAGACGCGGCGGCGGATGTCACCTTCTGCGTCGATATCCATTCGGTCGATCCGAAGAAGGACAAAGGCCTGCACACTGGCGGCATCAAGACCAAGCCCTACCAGATTCCGCTCCGGGCCTTGATCGCCCGCGATGTCGATGGCCTACTGCTCGCCGGTCGCTGCATCAGCGGCGATTTCTTCGCCCACGCCAGCTACCGCGTCACAGGTGATGCCGTGGCCACCGGAGAAGCCGCCGGCCGCCATGCGGCAAAGGTCGCTCTCGGCCTCAAGTAAAAGTGTCAACCATCCCCCAATTCGAAACATTCAAAACCACACCATGAAAAACCCACGAAACATCCCGGCCTTTAAATGCACCACGAATCCGCGTTGGAGTCGTCACCTTTTCGTTTTCAGCACTCTTTTGGCATGTGCTTCCATGGTTTTCACCGGCTGCAAGCCATCCGAACCTCAAGCGCAGTCAGCCACCCCGCCTGCCAAAGCAGAGCCGTCGCCGGTCTTTTCCCTAAGCCAGGAAGTGGTGAAGGAGTCACTGAATGGCGATGCACGAATCCAGGACAGAGCCGTATTTCTCGACGGGAACGGCGACTATATCGAGAGGCCCTCTGGAAAGGAGTTTTCACTCTCCAACGGGCTCACCGTGGCGGCCACGATCAAACTGGATTCCATCAAAAATCACATCATCGCCGGCAAAGTGGGTGAATGGCTTTTCGGCTTCAACTCGGATGGTCGCCTCTACTTCAACATCAAGGCTGAAAAAGGCGATTGGGCCTGCGACACCAAGTCTGCGGCGAAGCTCGTGAAGGAGGGAGAGTTGGCTCATGTGGCCGCAATTTACAGGCCGAACACCGATCCGCTTGCTGCCGCCAAGGGACGGGTCGAAATCTACCTCAATGGCATTCAAGTAGGGTCGAAGGAAATGCACTTGGATCCGGAGGAGGGAGGAGAGCCCATGCGCATCGGAAGGCTTTGGGGAGACGCTCGACAGGCCAACACTTGGGACATGAAGGGGGAGATCCGCGACCTGCGTCTTTTCAATAGCGCGTTGGACGCATCGGAAATCGTCTCGCTGGCCTGCGAGCAACCAGGCATCACCGTGGCACCTTTGATCTTCGAGGTGGTGCCGGATGTGACCGGGGATCGTCTGGGTATCCGAGCCAAGCCCCAACTTTCCAACAAGGCTCGAACGGAACTCGAAAAGGCTGTCACAAAGGGCAATGCGGCGCTCACCGTGACCGTGCAAGCGCCCAAAGAGAGCGGGAGTGCGAAGAAGGAGGCCCGTTTCACTTTTGATCCCAAGACAGCGACCTACTGGATGCCTTACAAATGGTCGGACGGCAGCCATGCGGTGAGCTTGAGCCTTGAGGGCGGGAGCAGCGTGCTTACGGCTTCACGCCCGGTGATCAAGCCTCCAACACCATGGATTGGGAAAGGCAAGGCGCCGACCGAGGTGATGACACCTTGGACGCCATTGGCAACCTCCGATGGTCGTTCTGTCGAGTGCTGGGGACGCCGCTATCTCTTTGACGGCCCGTTTCCGAAAAGCATCCTCAACCAAGGCCGTGAAATGCTCCGTGCGCCGATCACATTGGAGACTCAGGCTGGCAAGGAACAGGCGCGACTCACCGAAACCGATCGCGCCACGGTGGTGGAGACTCCTGTTCGCGCCGAGTTCAAAGGCGATGCCACATTCCCAGGGATCAAAGATCTCAAGGTCTCGTGGACCTCATGGACCGAATACGATGGTGTCACCCACACCACGGTCACGCTCACGCCAACTCGCAAAAATGTGCAACTCGATGCGCTGAGTCTTTCGATTCCGCTGCGTCCGGACATGACGAAATATCTCTTTGGCGCGATGGGCGAGCATCCGCTCAAATTCCAGGCTCACGGAAGCTCAGCGAGCAGGCCCATGCGTCTTGATGGCCAGCGGGTCGAGTTGAAGCGTTTCATGCCTTATCTCTGGCTTAACAACTTGGACGAGGGTTTTGTGTGGTTCGCCGATTCCGATGCCAACTGGGTGAACAGCGGCGATCGCGCACCGATCGTGGTGGATGCCGGAGCCGAGGCAGGCATCACACTGCGCCTCATCGACAAACCCACCACGCTCACCGGACCTGTCACCTACTCGCTGGGATTCCAAGCCACGCCGGTCAAGCCCCTGCGTGAAGATCGTTTCTCGCACCGCTGGGGCGAGACCGCCCACCAACCCGAAGTCAGCGATTACATTTACCTCCCGGGCTATGCGCAACGCGTGGGAATGTGGGTGCCGATGGATGCCCCCAAGCTTAAGAAATTCCTCGATGACCATTTGGCAAAAGGGATTTCCTGCTTTCCCTACGGCTCGATCAACGGCACGGGTGACAACAACCCGGTCTATGATTTTTTCAAGCCACTCTGGCACGCGCCGGGCGGCTATGTCTTCGGCCCTTTCAACTACTCCCGGAATTTCCCGAGCTACGAGAAGGATGGAAAGCGTGCCAACCCCTATGTCGGCGACGAACTCATCAAGACCCTGGTTACACACAACCTGACACGGGTCAACCCGGGCACTCCCTCGTATGCCGACTACCTCTGCTGGTCGGCTGAGGAACTCCAGCGCCAGGTTGGGCCGACCAGCCTTTACACAGACCTCTCCAGCCATGTCGATCCGGCCTGGACGACGGATCTGAGCAAGGTAAACCCTGCGCACCTGCAGGTCGATCAGTTTGGGCGCACAGTTTTTGATTACAGAATCCTTGGCGTGCGCGATCTGGCTCGCCGCCTTGCGGGAATCGTGCGCCAGAACAGCACGCCAGAGAGGCCACTGAGTTGGATGGCCCACGATCAGAACCGCTTCTGCCCCGTTTACCACGGTTATGCCGATTGGTGGTATCCGGGTGAGCAATACAACGATATCTGCGCCAAGGTGGGGCCGTTTGCCCTGATCGATGGAACCATTTCGCCCGAGCACTTTCGCGTTGAGTCTGCCGCCGAGCAGGCCTCGGGTGTGCCCAGTGTCTTGATCACCGATTTCTTGCGCTGGTCCTTCAAGCGCGATCCCGGCTACTGGGGTGCTACGAACCTTGGTGGTGCTGTGACGACAGAACAGAAAAACGAGGCTGCTGATTCGGTCATCGCCCGCTGCGCAGTCGAGGGCGTGGAGTTTATCGCCTCGTGGGAGATGAAAGACCAATCTCCCGAGAGGTGGAAGTTGCGCGCGCGCCTCGGCATCGGTTCACCCGAAGCTCGCTTCTTCCCATACTGGCGTCCGGGATGCCCCGCAAAAACGAGCACGGAAAAGGCATTGGTCTCGGCCTACACATTCGACGGACAACGCGCGGTGCTGGCCATTGCCAACACGCTTCCCAAGGAAACGCCGGTTGATGTGAGTGTGGATCTGGCAGCTCTCGGTTGGCCATCAGGTTCCGAACCCGTTCTCACCGATGAGCGAACGGGCGAGAGCATCCCATGGAACAATGGGCAATTCACCGTTCCGGTGAAATCAAGGAACTACACGCTTGTGAGCCTGCAGCCAGCACCTACAAACCCATGAAAAACACGATGGAATCTCCAACATCCTCACCCAATGAATCATCCTGGCTCAGTCTGGAAAATGGCGGCCATGTCCGCTTCTCCGGCGTCGAGCATGGTGCAGGCTTTCGCATGCAGGGCTACTGGATCTGGTGCGGCTCCGTGATTCGCGGCGGCGATGGTTGCTACCATCTCTTCGCCTCGCGCTGGCCGGACAATTTGGCCTTCAGTCCGCACTGGATCACCAACTCCGAGGTTGTGCATGCCGTGGCAGATCGACCGGAAGGGCCTTTCGAATTCAGCGATGTCGCGCTTCCTCAGCGTGGAGCGGAATACTGGGACGGGCGGATGACGCACAACCCGACGATCCATTTTCACGATGGCACCTACTATCTATTTTACACCGGCACGACCTACGAGGGGCCCACGCCCTCGCTGGAAACACCCATTCCCGCCAGCGATCCCGGTAATCTGAACGATCCGGCCGCCGTGCCCGAGTTGCTCGTCAAGGCCCACTACGGCCAGCGCGTCGGCGTGGCAACGAGTTCATCGCCATCGGGCCCGTGGAAACGCATGGACGCGCCGTTGCTTCTGCCGCGCCCCGGGCAATGGGATGGCCTCATCACCACCAACCCATCGATCTCCATCCGTCCCGACGGTCACACGCTTATGGTTTACAAATCCGTCGAGTATCGCGGCGGGCCGATGCACCTCGGCGTTGCGGCGGCAGAGACTCCCACGGGACCCTTTACGCGACTCTCGGATGAGCCAATCGTGGCCTTTGATGAAGAAGATGACGACCTCGAGGACCCCTGCGTCTGGTGGGCCGGGGATCATTACGAAATGCTCTCAAAGTGCATGGAAGGCCGCGTTTGCTCGCAACCGAAAGCCGGCCTGCTGTTCCGCTCCGATGATGGCCTGAACTGGTCCTTGGTCAGCCGCGATCCCGCCTACACACGCGACCTCTCATGGTCGGATGGCAATTCGTCGCAACAATCATTTTTGGAGCGCCCGCAGGTTCTTATCCAGGACGGACGCCTTACCCACATCTACTTCGCCACCGCCGTCGGCTCGGACCACATCGGCAAAGTCACCTCGTCTTGGAACCAATCGATCACCCTTCGATAGAACCTTTTTGCAATTCACCTCATGAAACAAGCCTCTGCAAAAAACTCCGGCGGAGCTGACCAGTTCACCGTTCCGATCAGAGCAAGGAACTACACCCTTGTACGCCAGCAGCCACCACTTTCAAACCCATAAAAAAATCGATGAATTCTCCAACATCCTCACCCAATGAGTCCTCTTGGCTGAGCCTTGAAAATGGCGGTCATGTCCGCTTCTCCGGCGTCGAACGCGGTGCGGGTTTTCGAATGCCGGGCTACTGGATCTGGTGCGGCTCCGTGATTCGCGGCGGCGATGGTCGCTACCACCTCTTCGCCTCGCGCTGGCCGGACAACTTGGCCTTCAATCCACTCTGGATCACCAACTCCGAAGTCGTGCATGCCGTGGCGGATCGACCAGAGGGGCCGTTTGAGTTCTGCGATGTCGCGCTGCCTCAGCGTGGAGCCGAATACTGGGATGGGCGGATGACGCACAACCCGACGATCCATTTCCACAACGACACCTACTATCTGTTTTACACCGGCACGACCTACGAGGGGCCAACGCCTTCGTTGGAAACACCCATTCCCGCCAGCGATCCCGGGAACCTGAGCGTTCCCGCCGCCCTGCCCAAGTTTTTCTTCAAGGCCCACTCAGGCCAGCGCGTCGGCGTGGCAACTAGTTCATCGCCATCGGGCCCGTGGAAACGCATGGAGGCGCCGTTGCTTCTGCCGCGCCCCGAGCAATGGGATGGCCTCATTACCACCAACCCATCGATCTCGATCCGTCCCGACGGCCACACGCTCATGGTTTACAAATCCGTCGAGTATCGCGGCGGGCCGATGCACCTCGGCGTTGCAGCGGCAGAGACTCCGACCGGTCCCTTCACGCGACTTTCGGATGATCCGATCGTGGCTTTTGATGAAGAAGATGACGACCTCGAGGATCCATGCATCTGGTGGGCGGGGGATCATTACGAAATGCTCGCGAAGTGCATGAAGGGTCGCGTTTGCTCGCAACCGAGAGCCGGCCTGCTGTTCCGCTCCGATGATGGGCTGAACTGGTCCTTGGTCAGCCGCGATCCCGCCTACACGCGCGACCTCTCATGGTCAGATGGCACTTCATCGCAGCAATCATTTTTGGAGCGCCCGCAGGTCCTCCTCCAAGAAGGTCGCCTCACCCACATCTACTTCGCCACCGCCGTCGGCTCCGACCACATCGGCAAAGTCACTTCGTCGTGGAACCAACCGATCGCCCTTCGATAGAACCTTTTTGAAATTCAGATCATGAAACAAGCCTCTGTGAAAAACGCCGGCGGAGCCGACCAGTTCGCCCTCATTGCCACCGCGAATCCCACTGATCGCACAGCGGGCTTGGTTGAGCCTCAACCGCCCGTATTGCCGCCGACCTTGCTACCTGTGGAGCCCGCCAGCGGAAGGGATTTTTTTACCCCCCTCCCCTTGCGCAATACGCCCGAGGCAGTCCGCGCCGACTTGGACGCGTTGAAGAAAACCTTCGCGCCCTTCATGCAGCGACTGGCTCCGACTCTGCCGATGAAGCGGGCAACCGTGCCGCTCGAGAGCTTTTCATGGCGGATCGGAACAGATGCCGACAAGGCGGATTTTTTGAGCGTGCTGAGCGGTCAGGGTTCATGGGAAACCGTCACGATCCCCCACTACGGCGAACCTCTCGGCCGCGCGGTCACCTACTACCGGCGGGAATTTGAATTACCGGCGGATTTTGCCACACTGGGCGCGGTATTCCTCTGCTTCAAGGGTGTGGACTACAAAGCCCATGTCTTCGTGAACGGCAACTACCATGGCTCGCACGAGGGGTTCTTCGCGCCCTTTGAATTCGAAATCACCAAGTCGCTGCGTGCCGGCATCAATACGCTGGTGGTAAAAGTCGAGAACGACGCGGTGCAGTTGGGTAACTCGAGTTGGACAGATACCGCCGATCAGGGTGACAAAGTTTACGCCGCCACCGGACCGGGCTACGACGATCCCGCCGTCGGTTGGCACCACTGCCCGCCCGGGATGGGAATCTACCAAGCCGTGCGGATCGAAGCGCGCGCGCCACAGCATTTCCACGATCTCTTCATCCGCCCGCGCCGCGAGGAGGGCTTGCTCGATCTGACCTTCGAGGTCTGGAATTGCACGACTGGCAATGAACCGGTGGAGATTTCCTTTTCGATCTTTGGACGGAATTTCGAGGCCACGGTCTGCAAGGATCAGAAACTCGAAGGCATCAACCCCGCCGGAGCGGGAGTGAATTTCTACCGCGTCACCGTGAAGGCCGAGGGCCTGCGCGAATGGGAACTCGATACGCCGTGGCTCTACGAACTGCACGCGGTGTTGCGCGATGCCGAGGGCAAGTTGCTCGACGCAGCCTCGCGCCATTTCGGCATGCGTTCCTTCCGCATCGACGAAGAGTCCACGCCCAAGGGCCGCCTCTATCTGAATGGCCGCGAAATCCGCCTGCGCGGGGCCAACACGATGGGTCACGAACAGCAATGCGTGATGCGCGGCGACTTCGATCAACTCGTCGAGGACCTCCTGCTGGCGAAGGTTTGCAACATGAATTTCCTGCGTCTCACCCAGCGCCCGGTGCAGTCGGAGATTTACGAGTATGCCGACATGCTCGGTCTCATGCTGCAAACCGACCTGCCTCTTTTCGGCGTGGTGCGGCGCAACTTGGTCTGCGAGTTGGTGCGGCAAGCCCGAGAAATGGAACGCCTCGTGCGCAACAGCCCGGCCAACATCATGGTCACCTACATCAACGAGCCATTTCCCAATGCGCGGAACAAGCCCGAGCGGCACCTGCAGCGCGTGGAAATGGAATCGTTCTTCGAGTGCGCCGACCGCGTCATCCGTTTGGAAAATCCCGATCGCGTCATCAAACATGTCGATGGCGATTACGATCCACCCTGCGCGTCTCTGCCCGACAACCACTGCTACAACATCTGGTATAACGGCCACGGCCTCGGCCTCGGCAAGTTGCACAAAGGATATTGGCTGAAGGTCAAACCGGACTGGATGTATGCCTGCGGCGAATTCGGAGCCGAGGGGCTGGAAGACGAATCGCTGATGAGGAAGTCCTACCCGCGCGAGTGGCTGCCATGGACACCGGAGGCGGAAAAGACCTGGAGCCCGACTTCGATCGTGAGGGCCCAGAGCGGCAGGTTCCATTACCTGTGGTTTGAAGCCGGGAAGTCGGTCGGCGAATGGATCGCCACCAGCCAGGCACATCAGGCTTGGGGTGTGCGCTTGATGACCGAGGCCTTCCGCCGCGACAATCATAACAACAGCTTTGCCGTGCATCTTTTCATCGATGCCTTCCCCTCGGGATGGATGAAGACGATCATGGACTGCGAGCGTCGGCCGAAGCTCGCCTTTTACGCCTACCGAGACGCCTGCGCGCCGTTGATGATCAGCCTGCGCTCCGACCGTGATCGCTTTTTTGCAAGCGAGACGATGCCGATCGAAATTTGGGTCTGCAACGACACGCACGAAGTTCCCGAAGGCGCGCGTCTGGCGTGGCGCGTGCGTCAGGGAGAGCGAGTCATTGAAGGCGGATCCACTCCCGCGCACATCGCGCCGATGGAATCGACCTTTCAAGGCGTCGCATCATTCCATGCGTCGGATGTGAAAGCGATCGAAAAGCTGGTGGTCGAGGCCGCCTTGATCGATCGCGACGGACGCACGATTCAGAGCACGCAGCAAACTTTCCGGATTCATCCGCAAGTGCCCGCCGTGCCGCCGCTGGAAACGGTTGTCATCGGTCAACCGACCGGCAAGGCCGCGCGACTCGCGCAGGCATTGAACCTTCGGGTCGCAAAGATCGATCAACTGGCCACGGCTCAAGTCATCCTCATCGATGATCTGGCTCTCTACGCCGCACACGAGGCGGAAATCGCCGCTGCGGTGTGCAACGGCTCGCGCTGTATTTTTCTGGGAATCGAAGAGGGCAAACATCGCCTCGCCGGCGAGGAAATTGAATTTTCCAAGTGCGGCAGGAACTCCGTGCATTTTGCCAACCGCGACACGGGTCATGCGCTGGTCGAGGGGCTGGAGCCGAACAGCGTCAAATTCTGGTTCGACGAGGATCTGGGCTATGTCTCGCCCT
>JBILWM010000177.1:0-2860 GCA_044369905.1 Terrimicrobiaceae bacterium
CGTGTTCCTACGGTCGTTCCCTTTGCTACGGCCTTCTTTCGTGCTGAATTCCTCGCGGAACCCGCCTTGGCTTTCGCTACGGTTGCTGTCACTGCTTCCGGTCATTGTTTCTAGGTTTTTTTTTTTTTTTCCTGACTTGTTCATGCCCATGCCGGGCACACGAGGGTCCATCCTCCGGCATGACCCATTCTTCAACCGCAAAGCGGCGTCTCTGCGGGCGCGGTTGATTTGCAAAAATGAAAGAAAATGAACCCCTAGTTTGAATGGCAAGAAGGGACTGGCGGCTTGAGGATTTCCCATCTGGATAATAACGATGCTGTAGATGTCATAGCCTCCAGACTACGACATCTCCGTAAGCGTTGCGCCAAGCACCCCGTTGTTTTTTCAAGGGGTGGTGTAAGTGTCGTAGGCGAATGCCACGACCCTTACAGCATCTACGCCGCCTTTTTCAGCGAGAGTTTCTTATCCGCCCACTTTCCCGGGGTGAGTTCTGCGACCTGCCAACTTGTGGTCTCGGTGATGCGGGTGAGCACGTCGCGCAGATACTCATGCGGATCGATGCCGCGCCGCCGGCAACTTTCGATAATCGTGTAGATCACGGCGCTGCGCTGGCCTGCTTCGGCGTCTCCAAAAAACAGCCAGTTCTTCTTGCCGATGGCTGTGGGTCGAATCGCATTTTCCACACCATTGTTGTCGATTTCGATGCGGCCGTTGGCGACATACTTGGTGAGAAGCTCCCAGTGCGAGAGGGTGTAGCTGATGGCTTTTCCAAATGTGCTCGATGGGAGATGCCTCTTGGCGGTCTCCATTTTTTCAAGCGCCCGCTTCAGGCGGCTCAATACCATCGCGCTTTGAGTGGCTCTCACGGCCGCTCTCAATGCAGGCCCAGCCTTGCTTTCGCGCAAGCGTGCTTCGATGCGGTAGATATTTTGGATTTGATACAGGACCCAGTTG
This sequence comes from Terrimicrobiaceae bacterium, assembly GCA_044369905.1. Classification (GTDB taxonomy): domain Bacteria; phylum Verrucomicrobiota; class Verrucomicrobiia; order Chthoniobacterales; family Terrimicrobiaceae; genus UBA967. Next base: position 955 of record JBILWM010000177.1, read on the forward strand.
GCGCGCAGAGGCACATGCTCCCGGGCCTCGTGGAAGTGCCGCCGCGCATGGGCCCAGCACCCAGCCAGTTCGATGCCTTCGCGTGTGCTGGCGAAAGCAGGATAGGCCGCATAGGCGTCGCATTGCAGCACGCCACGGAAGTTCACTGGAACGATGTTTTCCAGGCAGGCCGCGCCTCGTCCGGTCTCCCAGTGGAAGACCACATCGAGTCCAGGCGCATGCGCTGTCCACAAGTAGCCTTGTTTGGTTTTTCCATTCCCCGGCTCAAGATAAGACACGGGCGTTTCGTCGATCTGGACATACTTGTTGTCCATAACTGTGGCGCGAATGATTTCGTAAATCGGCTGCAACCAAAATGCGACGAGTTCCATCCATCTCGCCAGCGTCGATCGCGGCAACGATACGCCGTGGCGGGTTTTGAAAATCATCTCCTGCCGGTAAAGCGGAAGGTGGTCGCAGTATTTGGAGACGGCCACGGTGGCAAGCAGGCCGGGAGCAGCAATGCCTCGCTCCTGCAGGCACTCGGGCAGAGACGCAATCACGGGCGCCGCCTCTTTGTCCTCAATGAGCACATACTTCGGACGCACCAGAAGACGGCGAAAAAAACGCCCCGGCTCGAAGTCGAGTCGCTCGCTGATTTCTTCACCAATGCGGCGCCATTTTTCTGGATCGGCCATCACCTCCGGTGGGTCGATCACAATCTCCTCCGCAGGCAGGTTCTCAGGAATGCGCTCGCGCCTTGGGGATTTGGTTTTTGGTTTGGCGGTGATCATCGCCGCCGCAAGCAAGGAGGGGTCAGGCTCGGGCGCTTGCGTCTCGGGAAGAACGGCAAACAAATCAAGCTGATTGGAGTTGAGCGCCTCGCTCGAACTCCCAAACACTTTCTTCATCAACCAATCGATCTTCTCATTCAGGAGCTTCACCTCCTGACGAAGCCGCTCGTTTTCGGCAAACAGGCGCGCATTTTCCTTTCGGAGTCTTTCGTTCTCCTGCGCCAGGTTGTTTTTGCCGATTTTCTTCACTCGGAAAATACATAGCATGTTCCATGCCAACTGCATAAGCAAATCCTTCAGGCTTCGCGCTGATACCATGGCCGCATCCGCCCGCCCCGTAAATCCACCCCGTCGGTGAGCATGGCCAACGCCTCGGGGCGCAGAGCCAGTTTGGTTTTCCCATCCGTATCCTTGGGCCAGGAAAAAGTCCCCTTCTCCAGACGCTTGGCCATCAACCACAGGCCGGAGCCGTCCCAGTAAATGATTTTGAGCCTCGTGTGGCTGCGATTGCTGAACACAAAGAGCGCCCCACTCTGCAAATCTTCGTTGAGCTTGGTTGCAACCATGCCAGAGAGCCCATCAAATCCCCTGCGCATATCGCAGGGCTCCAATGCCACGAACACCCGCAACGATCCCGTGAAACTCAGCATACCCCGCCTCCCATCGCGCGCAGCACCACGGCCGCCAACTCCGCATCACGCTCATCCCGGATCCTCAGCCTCGCTCCACCCCCAAGGAGTTCGAGTTCCATCCCGTCGCCAGCGGAGGGATGCTTCGCCCCGCAGGCAATTTCCGCTTCGATCCATTGCACCTGCGGCTTCGGCGCCTCACCCGTCAAGGCCGAGTCCTTCCCCTGCTTTTGATTGCGCTCCTGAACCCAACTACAAAATGTCGAGTAGTTCATGCCAACCATGGCGGCAAACCTTGCCGCACTCATGCCCGCCCCATCAAAGGCCGTGAGTATTTCCTGCCGTTTGGCAAGCGGCGTGCGCACTCGCCCCAGACTGTGGGCGCATCTCCGATAGTTGCAAAAAATCAGTTCCACAGGAACTCCAGGGTGTCGTTTTTGAGCGCGACGTCGATGGCGAGCATGTGAGCCAGACCACGAGGAGACCAAAACTGGCCGCGACGTT
>JBILWM010000178.1:0-2846 GCA_044369905.1 Terrimicrobiaceae bacterium
AAGCACGAATTTGCTCCGCATTTTGACGCATTTGGCTACGCGGCTTTGCCGTAGAGTCATCGCAGAAAGTTGCTGATGCCGACGAGGGCATCGGCGTTCCGGCTGAGAACTTTTCTCCGTGTCTTGGTGTCTCCGTGAGAGGCTCAGGGGTCGGTTTATGGACAGAGGTGTCAGCATAAATTACTGGAGCCTCATCGCATTAAGCACAGGTGACAGGTTGCCTCACTAACTCCAACTGCAACCTTTCAAGGGGAACTTCGCTGAAAGAAAAGCCGCGTCTGCCTCGCCGTTCGTAGGATGGACATAGATGCATTCCATAAAAAGCTTTCTTACGGCCTCTGCTGTTTGGCTTGTCGTAGGCTCATTGTTTCAACCGAATCCAACTTTGATCCATGGCCGCTGACTTGATTCCTGCCACACGAGCGGAGGCTTTGCTTGCCTTGCACGATTTTATTGAGGGGCCGGTGTTGCATTATGCCCGCTTGCGAAATCATATCGCCGATCGGCATACGCATGTCTCAAGGCTCTCGGCGGCGATCGCGCACCGTCTCGTGACAGAAGCTGAAGTCCTCTGTGCGGTGCTGCGGGTTCATAAATCAACAACTGTTGAAAAGTTCATTCAAGAGGTCGTTTGGAGATCGTATTGGAAAGGTTGGCTGGAGCTGCATCCAGGCGTCTGGCGCGATTTTGCCGATGCCGCATCGGCCGGTGGCCCGCTCGCGGAGCGACTGCACGAGGGGCAAAGCGGCTGCGCGGCCATGGATGCCTGCGCCCGCGAACTTGTCTCCACAGGCTACCTGCACAACCACGCCGCATGTGGTGGGCTTCATTTTGGATTCACCGAGCTGGTCTGCCATGGAAAGCTGGGGCGCGATTTTTTTTCGATCACCTCCTCGATGCAGACGCTGCCAGCAACACCCTCTCTTGGCGCTGGGTTGCCGGCCTTCAAACCCCCGGTAAAACCTACCTCGTTCGTCGCTCGAATCTTCACTCCTACTGGCCCGACGCGCCTCAGGAGGGTTTGGAACAGCTGGAGGGCGAGCCAGCCGTGAACATTCCTCAGGATTCGGCGGTCTCTTCGGGGTTTGGAGAATCTCCCCGAAGCGCCTGGAGACTCTGCCGCTGGATTACTCCTCCACGAGGAGGATCTTTCACTCGAATGCGGTCCCCTGAGCAAATTCCAGCCCGTGGCGGCCTGTTTTTGGAAAACGCCTGCGCGATCTTCCATCCGTGCGGTTTGGTTGAATCGGGCGGTCGACGATGCCCGCGCGCGCGCAGAAAACCATTTCCAAAAAAACATTCCCGAAATTCAGGCGCTGGACTCCCTGAAGGATTGGGCTGAAACCCATGACCTCCGGCGCATCGTTATGGCGGCACCATTAGTCGGGCCGGTGCGAGATTCTTTGGAGTCCTTCCTTAAATGGTGCAGCGAAAGTGGCATCGTCGTAACGCGTTTACGCCGGCGCTGGGATGCGCGGGTTTTCCCTTGGGCCAAGGCGGGCTTTTTTCCTTTTTGGAACTCGGTGCGTCCGCAGTTGCTGGAACTCATCTTATGAAGGGAGTGAAAAAACAGAACTTGCCCACGAAAATCTGCGCCGTTTGCGCTCGTCCCTTTGCATGGAGAAAAAAATGGGAGCGGTGCTGGGAGGAAGTGCTCCACTGCAGCGATGCCTGTCGCCGCAAGCGCACACTGGGCCGATGAAACGCCCCGCTGCCAGCGTGGTGTGGTTCAAAAAAGACCTCCGCATCACCGATCACCAACCTCTCGCTGCTGCCGCCAAGGAGGGGCAGGTCATATGCTTGTTTATCCACGAACCCGAGTGGTGGGCGACTGCGGAATGCGATGGCTCGCACCGCATCTTTCTTTCGGAATGCCTCGCTGATCTGGACGCTTCCCTTCGGCAACTTGGAGTGAGCTTGCTGCAGCGCTACGGAAATGCCACCGAGGTGCTGGATCGCCTCACCGCAGAGGTCGATATAACCAACCTGTGGTCTCATGAGGAGACCGGTGCCGATTGGACCTATCGCCGTGATCTCGCCGTGCAAGCCTGGTGTCGGGAGAAAGGAATTCCTTGGCGCGAATGCCGTCAAGATGGCGTGGTGCGGCGGTTGAAGGATCGCAATGGATGGGCGGATCGATGGCAGCGCACGATGCACCGACCGCTATGGGACTCGCCAGAGCACCTGCATGGGCCCGCTCTTGCCGATGACCAACTTCCATCCGAATGCAGGCATGTGGTTTCCACAAAACCTTGGGCCCAGCGCGGCGGGGAGAATGTCGCCAAGTCCACACTCGACGCATTTCTCTATCAACGCGGGGTGGATTACCGGGCCTCCATGTCGAGCCCGCTCGAGGGTTGGTCCAGTTGTTCGCGTATCAGCCCCTATCTGTCGTGGGGATGCCTTTCGATGGCCTCAACGGTTCGCTCGCTGGAGGAGCGCCTCGCCACACTCAGGGAGGCCGCCCTGTATGGTGCGTGCGTGGATCGTCGCTGGAGCGGCTCGCTCCGCAGTTTTGCTTCCAGACTGCGATGGCACTGCCACTTCATGCAAAAACTCGAGGACGAGCCGCGCATCGAATTTGAAAATATGTCGAGGGCCTGCGACGGGTTGAGGGAGGATTTCACCGACACGCCTGAAGCCCGTAGACGCCTTGAGGCCTGGGAAAATGGACTCACCGGCTATCCCATGGTCGATGCGTGCATGCGATGCGTGCAGGCTAGTGTGCCCGGCATGGGCATGAACAAGTCAGGAAAAAAAACCTAGAAACAATGACCGGAAGCAGTGACAGCAACCGTAGCGAAAGCCAAGGCGGGTTCCGCGAGGAATTCAGCACGAAAGAAGGC
>JBILWM010000179.1:0-2840 GCA_044369905.1 Terrimicrobiaceae bacterium
CCCTCCTCTCAGGGGAACAGAAAAACCCCTTGCCAAAACGAACCCAAAAAACCTAGAAAAACACCCGTCAAAGGTGGTGCACTTTGAAGTGACCACAGGTGGTGCATTTTGAAGTGACCGCTGACACTCATCAGTAGCGCGCTCGTTGTCTCGGAGGGACGTTGTCTCGGAGGGACATCTTCAGGCATGTCCCATTTCTTCCCAATCAGCGCGGAAACCTCATCGATGACCAACCTCGCTTTTGCCAGACGCCTACGCTCCCCTGAGACGCCGCTGCGCGGCTGAATAATGGGTCATGCCGGAGGATGGACCCTCCCATGGTTGCGCGTTGCCGCGCGAAAGAGAGGAGCATGGTCGTCTCGACCGTGCAGGCGCGCGGCGAGGCTTGTCATCGATGAGGTTGTCATGCGGTTGTCTTTCATCGGCCCTGAGATAAGCGGGGCGAAGCCAACGAGGACATTGGCGCTCTCATGGCCGAATGGTCATGCAAGGCCTTCCGTGTTTGAAATTTGGGTCAGGCGAGGACGCTGACCCTCTCAAGCTACGCGCCCTAGTGAGGATTACAGTGCTGCGGCGGCTTCTTTGGCTGCGGCGGCTTTGCCGGCATACCATTTTTCGTATTCCTCGACGGGGACGACTCGGATTTTGGCCTTCATGTTGTAGTGGCCGGTGCCACAGAGTTGGCTGCAAGCGAGTTCGAGTTCCGCCGTGCGGGTGGTGGTGAACTGCATCCACTTGATGGTGCGTCCGGGGACGGCGTCTTGATAGAGGCGGAAGGATGGAACATAGAAAGAGTGGATCACATCGCGCGAGCGAAGGAGGACATGGATGGGTTTGCCCACGGGGATGACGAGTTCGGTGGAGGTGAAGTCGTCCTTGGCGGCGGGGTCGGCGGGGTCGACGCCGAATTTGTTTTCGACGCTGAATCGCTTCACATCACCTTCGCCGAGTTGTCCATCAGCTCCGGCATAACGCAAATCCCAGCCGAACTGGTAACTCACGATGTCTACGGTAATGGCATCCGGTGCGATAGGCGACTCGGTGAGTTCATACCAGATGCGGTTCGACCATACGGCGAGGAGGAGAAAGACGGCGGTTGGAATGATGGTCCACCAGAACTCGAGGGTGTTATTGCCGTGGCTGTAGTGGGCCTTGTGACCTGGGCGGCGGCGGTAACGGACGAGATAGATGATGTAAACGGCTTGTGTCAGGATAAAAACAGCAAGCGTCAGGACGAAGATGAAGTTAAGGAGTGTGTCGATTTTTTCTCCGCCGACTGTGATATTTGGTGGTGCCCAATAGAGATTGGAGGTGCGTTGCTCGGCTTGGGCGGAAAAGGTTCCGCCGATGAGCAGGAGTGCGGTGATGGAAAGGATTCGCAGCAGGAAGTTCATAGTCGGGTCAAATCAGGCGGCGGGCGGTGCGGCAGGGGCCGGGGCTGCAGGAGCGGCAGGCGCTGCGCCTCCTGCGGGAATTGTCTCTGCGGGAATGGCTTTAAGTTCTTTTTGGGTCCAAGGATCTTTGCGGTCGGCGCTGGCAGCGCGGACGGCCTTGACATAGTCGGCGGTGATAGGCGGAGCCGCGTTACCCCACTCGGAGCGGATGTAGGTGAGGACGGCTGCGATCTGGTCGTCTTTGAGTTGCGACCATGGTGGCATGGCGTTGTTGTAGGTGTTGCCTTTGACTTGCACCGGCCCTTGCATGCCGGCGAGGAGAATTTTGACGAGGTGGTTGTCCCCTACCCAATCGCCGCCGACGACCCATTCACTGGCTACGAGGGGCGGGAATTGTCCTGCGACGCCCATGCCCGAACCTTGGTGGCAGACGGCGCAGTTTTGGCTATAAAGGCGTTTGCCGATGACTTTGGGATCTGGTGCTACGGCTGCTCCGCCGCCTCCACCACCGCTCCAGGAAACGAGCGAGGGATTGTAGACATCGGCGCGGAAGCCACCGCTATTGAGTGCCAAGTGAATGCCAGCCCAGAAGATGATGACGGCGGCGAGGATAATCAGCCAAAAGGGAACCGGCGCGCGTTTTTCCGAGGGTTCTGGTCCCTCGCGGAGGACGGGAGCGTTAGGTGCCGGGCTTTCGCCGTTTGGTGGCTCGTTCGATGGCGTATGAGAAGTCACGGTTTTACTTGGCGGTGGGCTCCGGGGATTCCGGCAGCGGGTAATTTTGGTTCAGGGAAAGCAGGTAGGCGACAAGGGCTTCGGCCTGCTGGGTCGGAACAATTTCGTATCCGGGTTTCGGAGCGCGGGAGCCAGTGAGGCCTTGAACGGCGTGGGCGGAGGGCTGACCGACGATTTTGCGATACTCGTAAAGATAACTGTAGGACGGCATATTCGACCAAGGTGTTACGCTCTTGGGCGCGTAGAGGTGGCGGTGAATTGCAGCCACATCGGTCTGGCGTGCGCCGTAGTTCGAGAGATCCTGGCCGATGCGGTATTCGCCGAGGAACGGGGTATGCTCACGGATTTCATCACGCGGAACAGTCTGGCGTTTGCCGAGCTGCTTGGCGATGTCGGTGCTGAAGGGATCTGGGCGCACTTGTTGGGTGTGGCACTCCATGCAACCATTCGCGGCATAGACTTTTTGACCGATAACGGCAAGACCGGAGACTGTCGGAGGATTGACTCCGCCCGTTTCTTCGTTCGGAAGAGGCTGCAGGTGGCCGAGGTTGGCAACGGGGTAGGCCACGAGGCCGACCCAGGCCGAGCCGAAGGTGAGAAGGATGCCGGTGAAGAGAAGTGTGAGTTTGTTCATACCGCGACGGGCTCTTGGGAATTTTCTTCGCGCACAGCGATGAGTGCGGGCGCTGTGCCGGGGCGACGGAGCGACCA
>JBILWM010000092.1:0-10273 GCA_044369905.1 Terrimicrobiaceae bacterium
GAGCCAGCGCACTTTTTCCTCACCTACTTCACGTCCCTGAACTTTGATCGGCCATTGCATGGCCCCTCTTTGCTCTCAAATCGGATTGTAGTCCAGCTTTTTTTGCAACTATCGGAGATGCGCCCTCAAAAACGGGTGTCGCGAGATTTGGATTGAAACCAACCGTCAGCCATGGCTTCTTAACGACGATCTCATTTATGAAAAAATCTTCCGTAATCGTGCTCGGCTCCGCCTTGGCCGTATTGGTTCTCGCAGCTTGTGAATCGCAGCGTCCGGTTCGCAAAACTGGATCAGGCCGCTTCGGCTACCAAGGCACGGCTTCTGACGCCACTCAATTTATCACGCCGACACCGACACCGGAGGGTTACACGGAAATGCCACCTGCGGTGGATCCCAATGCCACGCCGACACCAGCCCCTACGCCCACGCCGCCTCCTGAGCCCGTGGCCTCGAGAGACCTCTCCTACGGAACACCCGTTCCTGGTAAACCGGGATTCGTCACCAGTCCCCACTCGCCCTATGCGGGCTATGTGGATGTCCGCGGATTTCCTCCCGGCACCGAGGTGAAATGCCCCTACTCGGGCAAGATTTTTCTGGTGCCCTGAACCGGCGCGTCACCATCCTTGGCCCCGGCCTGATCGGAGGATCTCTGGCAATGGCCTTGCGCCGGGCCGGACACTTCCGGGAGATTTCTATCTGGGCGCGTCGCGAGGAAGCCGCGCTTGAGGCGGCTTCGCTGCTTCTGGGTTGCCGCGTGTCGCATGACCTCGCCACGGCTGTTGCGGATGCCGACATTGTTGTCCTTTGCCTATCGCCTCACGCCATCGAAGCAATCGGGCCCGAGCTCGTCAAACACCTGCCCAAGCATGCCGTGGTGACCGATGCCGGCAGCGTGAAAGGCAAGATCGTATCCCGGCTCGAGGAGGTCTTCGGTGGACGCTTCATCGGGGCGCATCCCATGGCGGGCTCGGAGCAGAGCGGTATCCGCGCCGCGCGCGAGAATTTGTATGATGGCGCGGTTTGTATTTTAACGCCCACGCCGCACACCGATCCATCGGCGAGGAATTTGGCTGCGGAATTGTGGACCACGGCAGGCTGCACGCTGCAAGAAATGTCCCCCGAGGCCCACGATCGCGCAATGGCTCGCATCAGCCATCTCCCGCACGCCGCCGCCGCCGCTCTCGTTCATGCCGCCTTGGGAGCGGATCCCTCGCTTGCCCGCCTTGCCGGAGGGGGCTATCGCGACTCGACCCGCATCGCCGGAGGGCCCGAAGGCCTTTGGGCGGAAATTTTCCTCGATAACAGTGCCGAGGTTTTAAACGGAATCCATGACTTGCAAACCGCCCTCGAGACGCTGAAACTCGCCCTCGAAAGCGGCAACCGGAGCGCCGTGGAGGCGTTTCTTGCAGATGCCCGGACGCTCCGGGCCAGCCAGCCACCAGCCACATGAAGGCCACCAAGGACAAACATTCTCTCACATCCCGCCGCGCCGCTCTTATCGACACGGAAATCGCCGTTCCACCTGACAAAAGCATCTCGCATCGCGCTGTCATGCTCGCCGCCCTCTCGAACGGCACTTGCGTGATCCGCAATTTTCTCGAGGGCGAGGATTGTCGCAGCACCGCCGCAGCAATGCGCCAGCTCGGGGTTTTCATCGAGTGCCCGGAACCCGGCACGCTCATTGTGGAAGGAGTGTCCGGCCGTTTCACCAAGCCGTTCGCCGATCTGGATTGCGGCAACTCCGGCACCACGATGCGGCTCATGTCCGGCATCCTTGCCGCGCAGAATTTCACCTCCCGCCTCACCGGCGATCCCTCGCTTTCGAAGCGCCCGATGCAGCGCGTCATTGATCCGCTGCGCCTCATGGGGGCAACTCTCCACGCGGAGGGTGAAAAGTCCTGCCCGCCGCTTGTGGTCCAGGGCCATGGCAATCTGGAAGGCATCACCTACCGCACGCCGGTCGCCAGCGCGCAAGTCAAAAGCGCCATTCTCCTCGCGGGACTCTTTGCCAAAGGCTCCACCACGGTGATCGAGAATGTCCGATCGCGCGACCACACCGAGAGGATGTTCGATTACTTTCTCATCAAATCCAAACGCGAGGAGCTTTGGGAAAACAAAAACTCCCCGAAGGATCGCCGCCTCGTCGAAATCCGCACGACCGTCGAAGGCGGTCAAGTGCCGGAGTCGATGGATTTCACGGTCCCGGGAGACATCTCCAGTGCCGCTTTCTGGCTGGTCGCCTCCGCCGCGCAACCTGGTTCCCGCCTGCTGGTGAAGGATGTAGGTCTGAATCCCACCCGCACGGGCATTATCGATGTCCTCGTTCGCATGGGCGCGCGCATTCGCGAAGTCATCGAAACCTCGCTCAGTGGTGAGCCGGTGGGAAACATCGACATCAAGGGCACCACTCTCCGCGCCACGACGATCGCGGGTGCTGAAATTCCGAATGTGATTGATGAAATCCCCATCCTTGCCGTGGCAGCAGCACTGGCGCAGGGCACGACTGTGATCCGTGATGCGGCTGAATTGCGCGTCAAGGAAACCGACCGCATCGCTGCTGTGGCAGCGAATCTCCGTGCTATGGGCGTGCAAGTGGAGGAATTTCCCGACGGCATGGCGATCACGGGCGGCAGCCCGCTGAAGGGCGCGCGTCTGCCATGCCACCACGATCATCGCATCGCCATGGCCTTCGCAGTCGCCGGACTTTTTGCGGACGGCGAAACGGTCATCGAAGACACCGATTGCGTGAATACCTCCTACCCCGGCTTTGCCGATGCGCTTCTGCACATCCAAAAAGGTGGCCGCATCAAGAACCGCACCGAGGTTTTGTCCGGTTTGAAAGGCAGTGGCTCGCCTGCGGTGAGAACTTCCGCCACATGATCGTCATCGCCATCGATGGTCCCGCCGCATCGGGCAAAAGCAGCGTGGCCACACGGCTTGCGCGGCGGCTCGGCTTTGCTCATGTGAATTCAGGCGCGATGTATCGAGCTGTGACCTGGGAAATTCTCCGCCAGCAGATCGACGCATCCCACCCTGAAAGCATCGAAGCGGCCGTGCATCGCATGTCGGTGGACTCTGGATTCAGCGAAGCGGGCGAATCTTTCATCCGCATCAATTCCGAGATGCCCGATCTGGAGCTGCAGACTCTCGAGGTGAACCAGAATGTTTCACCGGTTGCCGCCGTGACTGCTGTCAGGCAGCTCGTCAATGCACAGCTTCGGACTCTGGCCGAGAAACGCCCGATCGTGAGCGAAGGCCGCGATATCGGTTCTGTAGTCTTCCCCGACACGCCCCACAAATTCTACCTCGACGCCTCACCCGAGGTCCGCCGCCAGCGCAGGGCCGCGCAGGGTCTCCACGACAGTATCGAGAAACGCGACAAACTCGATTCCAGCCGGGCCAACGCTCCGCTCAAAATCGCCGCCGGCGCCCATGTCATCGACACCTCGCATCTGACCCTCGAAGGCGTGGTGGACAAGGTGGCGGAAATTCTCTCAAAATCCGGAATCAGCCCGGCATGACGATCGTTTATAATATTTTTTACAATCTGGCGAAGCTGCTCGCCCGCATGATTTTTTCCATGCGCGTCATCCATCCCGAGCGAATGGTGGAGTCCGGTCCCTTGCTCATCGCGGTGAACCACTCCAGCTTCTTCGATCCACCGCTCGCCGGCATTTGCAGCCGCCGTGGCGTTTATTATCTGGCGCGAAAAACTCTTCTGAAATGGCCGTTCTTCGGTCCTCTTTTCCCCGCGATGAATGTGATCCCGGTGGAGCGTGACGGAAATGACATGTCCGCACTGCGCGAGGTCATCAAAAAAGTGAAGGATGGAAATGCCGTGCTCTTGTTTCCGGAAGGCACGCGCTCAGTCGATGGCAACCTTCAGCCGGCCCGCGCGGGCATCGGTCTCGTGATTGCCAAAACCGGCGCCCCTGTGCTGCCGATGCGCATCTTCGGCGCCTATGAGGCGTTTCCTAAAAATGCCCGCCGCTTCCAGCTTTCCCAGATCACGGTGGTCATCGGTGAGCCGATCCATTTCACAGAGGAGGAAATCTCGAACACATCGCGCGAGACCTATCAACTGCTCAGCAACCGCGTCATGGATGCCATCGGCGCTTTGAAGCTTCCATGATTTCCACCGACCGCGCCTCCTCGCCGCTCCCCTGGCTCGCCGCAGCTGTGGCTTTGCTCTACATCGTTCTTCTTGTGGCGCGCTTCACGCTCCCGCCTGCGAAAGTCGATGTGGAGGTCATCGTTCGCCCGGCGCCTTCCGCTAATTGATTGAACATCCCGTCCGGCGAAGTAATTTTACCCGATGTTCAAGGACCATGATTTCCAATATGCGATGGAGAACACGCGGGTGGTCGTGACGCCACAGAGCGCCATCGAAACCTTCGGCACCACGCGGTTCCATTTCTCCCTTGTCACCGAGCCGCTCGACGAGGTTGAGACTGTCCGCATCCGCTCCGGCACGATCGAAGCCGAGCGCCCCCGCATCCTCTCGCCCGCAAATTTCAGCAAGGTTCTCCTTGAGGGCTTCGGCGAGGAAGCCAGGGACTTTGCCGACTGGCTGGAAGCCAATCCCTCCGCTGCCCGCGTTCTGCGGTATGGATTTCAATTCCGCAAAACCGACCTCTCCGAGAAACTCGTTCGCGAGCCATTCGACGACGCGATCGCCCGCATGGAAGAGGAGATGAAAAAAGGCGACGATCCCTTCCGGGCGCTCATCGCCGGTGTGGACGATGTCTGGGAGGTTTGCTTGCTCAAGTTTTCGATGGAAATGATCCAGCGCTCGGCAGGCGAAAATGTCGCGGAATGGAAACGCCGCGGCCTCGCCTGATTTCGGGGTTTTCATTTCCAGAGCGCAGCGGATAGAATCTCCTGACGAATCATGTTCATCAAAGCACTCACGATTTTGTTTCTCGTCGCCGGCATTCTGGGCGGCAGCGGATACTTCATTTACGAACTCTACTACAAAGAGAAAAAACTCGATATCGTCGAGCAAGCAGCCGTCCCGACACCGACTCCAGCGCCGACTCCGCATCCCGCCTTGGCCGCCTTCGATTCGCTCAAGCCGGTCCTCGCGCAGAACACCGTCGAGGCGCGTGATGCCATCGCAAACCACCTGAGCACCTACCCCGACTCTCCCAAAACTGCGGAGGCGCGCACCGCCCTAGGTCGCATCAATCTCGCGCTCTTCCGCGATCCCTCCGCGACTCCCTCAAACACCCTCTACACGGTGAAAAAAGGCGACTCGCTGGACCGCATCAAGTCCCAGTTCAAAACGAACTCCGAGTTGATCTATTGGGCGAATGGAATGACCTCTATAAACCTGCAGATCGGTCAGCAATTGCTCATTCCCGTGGTGGACACCGCGCTCGTGATCGACCGCGCCAGTTCGACCGTGTCCCTCATGAATGCGGGCGTATTTTTCAAGGAATATCCCGCCGTTTCCATGACTCTCACCGGTCAGGCGGCCAAAGGCGAAGTCGAGGCGAAGGTCGCCGACCGCATCGCCCGCAAAGGCGAGGCGCGGGTTGCATTTGGAGCCAAAGACTACGCCGAAGCGGAGCGCACGGTTCTCATCAATCCCGGCAATGTCGTCCTCCGCACCCCGCCCGCTCCGGCGGCGGATGGATCAACGCCACCGGCTCCGTCCGGCATCGTTCTCAGTCCCTCGGATTTCGACGAAATCTACGCCCTCGTGAAATCCGGCACACCTGTCAGCATCAAATAGCACGCCCATGAACAAACAGACCTTGGATTTTGAAAAACCCCTCGTCGAACTCGAGCAGAAGATCGAGGAGCTCAAAAAGCAATCCGAAGACAGAAACATCGACCTTGGCGGCGAGATTCGCGGCATGCAGGACAAGTTGGAATCCATGCGAGGCCAGATTTACGGCAATCTCAGTGCCTGGCAGCGTGTGCAAATTTCCCGCCATATCGCTCGACCCTTCTTTTTGGATTATGTGCGGATGGCGTTTACAGAGTTCGTGGAACTCAAGGGCGATCGTCTCTTTGGCGATGATGCCTCCATGCCAGGCGGGTTGGCGACGATTGATGGCATTCGCTGCGTGGTAATCGGCCAGCAAAAAGGCCGCGACATGAAGGAAAACCTCCTTCGCAATTTTGGAAGCCCACACCCCGAAGGTTATCGCAAGGCTCTTCGCCTCATGAGGATGGCTGAGAAGTTCGGTCTCCCCGTCGTCGCGCTTATCGACACTCCCGGCGCCTATCCGGGCGTGGGAGCCGAGGAGCGCCACATCGCCGAGGCGATCGCGGTGAACATCCGCGACATGATGGCTCTCCGCACGCCAGTTGTTTCCGTTGTGATCGGCGAGGGCGGGTCCGGTGGAGCCCTCGGCATCGGCGTTGCCGACCGCGTGCTCATTCTGGAAAACGCCTACTACTCTGTTATCAGTCCCGAGGGTTGCGCCGCCATTCTTTGGAAGCACCGCAAGCATGCTCCCGAAGCGGCGCAGGCACTCAAGCTCAGCTCGCCCGATCTCCTTGAAATGGGTCTGGTGGACGGAGTCATCCCCGAGCCCGCCGGCGGCGCGCATTGCAATCCCGAGCAGGCGGCTGAAAATCTCAAATCCGCCATCTCCAAGGAACTGCAGACCCTGATCAAAACTCCGGTCGAAAAACTCCTCCGCGCGCGCTACGACAAATTCCGCAAGATGGGCGTCTTTCAGGAGTAAGAGACCGCCTGCCGCCTGATGAAAATCATCGATCGCCATGTCGCCACCGGCATCCTTGTCACGGCGGGGCTTGGCGTGCTGATCCTCAGTCTGGTTCTCGTTCTCGGAAACATCTTCCGCGAGTTGCTGAACATTTTGGTGAACAACCCGGATGTTCCGATTCTCACAGTCCTCGGCTTCATGGCCTTGGTGTTGCCGTTTTCCCTCACATTTACAATTCCGTGGGGATTTCTCACAGCGATCCTGCTCGTGTTCGGCCGCATGTCCGCCGACAGCGAATTGATCGCCCTCAAGTCAAATGGCGTGAGCATTCCCCGCGTGAGCGCTCCGGTTTTTGTGATCTCCGTCGTTCTGACCCTTCTCTGTTTTTGGATCAACATCGAGGTCGCTCCCCGCGCCGAGCAGGCGATGACCCGAGCTGTGGTGGATATGGCCACGAGCAACCCCTCCGCGCTATTCCGGGCCGACGAGGTGGTGGATGCCTTCCCCGACCGCCGCGTTTATGTCGGTGGAAAAGACGGTGAAAAACTCAGAAACATTCTTGTCTTCGAGCTCAACGAAGACTCGCGCGTTTCCAAGATGATCTTCGCCAAGGAGGGCGCGCTCACTCCCGACACGGCCAACTCGCGACTTCTTTTCAAATTGTTCGATGCGCGTTTCGAGCAGCGCGATGCGAAGGCCAGCGAGGACTTTTCAAAAATCCACCAAGGTATCGTGATGAAAGAGGGCGTGTTCCCGCTCGCTCTCGACAAGTTTTTCAAGGAATTCCAAAGCAACCGCCGCCTCAGCTCCTACACGCTACCGGAGCTCTATTCCGCCTACACGCAAGCCGAGGGCAAGAAGCGCCAGGAAATGCTGGTGGAACTCAACAAGCGCTTCTCGACTTCGCTTTCGTGCATCGCCTTTGCCTTGATTGCCATTCCTCTCGGCATCACAACGCATCGCAAAGAAACCTCTGTGGGATTCGCCCTCAGCCTCATCGTGGCCTTCAGCTACTTCTTTTTCATTCTCATGGCGGATACCTTCCGTGGTAGTCCCGCCGCATTTCCCCACTTCCTGATCTGGGTGCCGAATTTCGTTTTCTTTGGTCTTGGGCTCTGGCTTTTCACCCGCCTTGCGAAACGCTGATGTCATGAAATCCCGATTTCTTCCGCGCGCAATTTTTCTCCTCGTTGTCCTGACCCTCTTCGTGCTGGGCGGCATCTTGGCTTGGTTCCAGTCCTGGCGCTCCGCGCGCATGGTGGACCTGTATTCGGCATCCCAGGTGGCCACCACCAAAAGCGGGCCGATCGAATACATCCGCCATGGCGAAGGCCCAGCGGTCTTGGTTTTTCACGATGCACCCGGGGGCTATGATCAAGGCGCGGCTTTGGCCGGGTTTCTCGTGGATGAAGGTTTCCAAGTCATCTCTCCCTCCCGCCCTGGCTATCTCCGCACGCCGCTGGAAACGGGCATCACTCCCGAAAATCAGGCGGATGCCGCCGCTCAACTGCTCGACAGTCTCGATATCGGGCAAACCGCCGTGATGGGATTCGGCTGGGGAGGCCCTGCGGCTCTGGAGTTCGCCCGTCGATTTCCCCAGCGGACGAACGCTCTTGTTTTCGTGGGCGCCGCTGTGGGCCGCTTGAATCCCCCCACCGCACCCGCCGTTCCATTTCCGCAGGCTGTGGGCGAGGGCCTGACGGGGGATGTCGGATCATGGCTCTATGTGCGTCTTTCAGAAAACGACCCCGCTGCCGCCTTGCGGGCCGCTTTTTCCACGGCATCAATCGGAGGTTCCGAGGCCCGCGAGATTTGGACCGGCCTCGTTCTCGACAATCCCGATCAACTTGCCCTCTTCCGCTCCTTGGCGCTCTCCCTTTCCCCGATCTCTCCGCGCGAGTCGGGACTTCGAAACGACCTCCTCCAAGTCCGAGCTTTTCCCGAAATCCCATTCCAGAGCATCACCACCCCGGTGCTGATCGTTCACGGAGGCTTGGACAAGGCGATTCCCGTTGCGCCTGTGGAAGCCGCCAAGTCGAAGCTCCCGAATTCCGAGTTGCTTCTTTTTCCCGACGATGGACACCTCGTCTTCCTTGGCCGGGGAGCCACGATTGCCGAGGACCGCATCACTGCCTTTTTGAAAAAACACACCCCATCCCATGGCGAATAAGTCGCGCCTCACCAAACTTTCCAACGGCCTTCGCATCGCCACTTGCGAAATGCCCCACGCCGAAACCGCCGCCATGGGCATCTGGGCCTCCGTCGGGGGACGCCATGAGCCGGCGGACTTGAATGGTATCTCGCACTTCATTGAGCACATGCTTTTCAAAGGCACCCAGCGCCGCTCCGCGCGCCGCATCATGGAGGAGGTCGAGGGCGTGGGAGGCGACATGAACGCCTTCACCGCAGAGGAGCGCACCTGCTACTACGCCACCGCCGCCGCCGAGTTTTTTCCCAGAGTCTGCGATGTCCTCTGCGACATCTACATGAACCCCCGCTTCTCGCCCCGCGACATCGATCGCGAGCGCGGCGTCATCGCGGAGGAAATTCTCATGTATGAGGACGAACCCTCCTCGCGCGTTCAGGAACTGCTCGAAAAAACCCAGTGGGCCGGGCATCCCCTCGGCAGGCCCATCACAGGCACCCTTCAAACCATCGAGGGGATGGATGCTTCCGCTTTCCGTGCCTACCGGGCGAGCCATTACAACGCTCCGAGCACTGTCGTGACAGCCGCAGGCAAAATCCAACACGACGAGGTCGTCGAAAAAGTCGCGGAACTCCTGTCAGGCCTCCCGACGGGAAAATCTCCAGCCGCGAAGCCTTATCCCGCACGACAAAAATCCCCCCGCATTGTCACCGAAGCCCGCGATATCCAGCAGACCCAGCTCTCGCTTTCCCTGCCAGCCTTCAGCCATCGCGATGAACGCCGCTTCGCGCTCCACCTGCTCAATGTCGTCCTTGGAGCAAATGCCAGTTCCCGTCTCTTCCAGGAAATGCGTGAGAAGCGCGGACTCTGCTATTCCGTGAGCAGCCACTGGCTGAGCCTGAACGACGGCGGCGCGCTCGGCATCTCCGCCGGACTCGACCGGCGCAACCTCGAAAAATCCCTGCGTCTCATCCTCGCCCAGTTCGACCTCCTCTGCAAAAAACCCATCGGCACCGCTGAACTCCGCCGTGCCAAGGAATACACAATCGGCTCAAATCGAATGTCCCTCGAGCGCAGCTCCAGTCAGAACGCCCGCCTCGGAGGAGCCCTCCTCGCACAAGGCAAAATCGTCGATATCGAAACCATCAACGAACGCCTCCGCGCCGTCACTCCCGACGACATCCTCTCCGTCGCCCGCGAAATTCTCGATCCCTCACGCCTCACCGTCGCTGTCGTCGGTCCGAACCCCGACGAACCCATGCTAAAAAAACTCCTCGCCGTCTGATAAGCACTTCGAGCAGAAGTCAATAATTAATGCCTTCTCTGAAAAAGCGTTGTCAAGAGGGTAATTTTCTTTTCATTTATTATCAGTAGCTTGCAAATAATGCGCAGTCGACCGTTTCAGATATTTGCTTTTAAAAACCGATAGCTCAGGGCACGACAA
>JBILWM010000093.1:0-10264 GCA_044369905.1 Terrimicrobiaceae bacterium
CCGTGATCCCCGGGCAAACCCCGAGGCAGTCGAAGGGATTTTGGTTCAGCGCGCTTTAGTGGCTGAAAGGCAGGCAGGCCTTGATGCGATCCACATCGGTCTCATCGACCACTGCGGATTTCGCCATGTGGCGTTTCTTGTTGGCGTTTTTACTCGCCAACAGGTGCCGCCGGGAAGCGTGGTTGCGAACAACCTTGCCGGTCCCGGTGATCTTGAAGCGCTTGGCCACGGATTTGCGCGTTTTGCTGCGTGCTATTGCTTTTGGCATTGGAAAAGGGAGAAGAAATTAGCAGGCGCAACTTTGGATGCAATGACATTTTTTTGATTTTTTGTGGCCAGCGGTGTTGCCATGGCAATTGTCGCGGTGCATCGTGCGCGGCCATGTCCATCGTCCATGGTTTGCCGCTCGGCCACTTTTTTCTCCAACTCGGAGTAATCCTGCTGGCGTGCCGCATTTGCTCGATGGTGATGCGAAAGGTGGGCCAACCAGCGATCATCGGGGAAATGATCGCGGGCATTGTTCTGGGCCCCTCACTTCTTGGAGCGCTTGCGCCGGGGGTGTCTGCATTTCTTTTTCCGGCGGCTTCGAAGCCGATCCTCTTCGATGTCGCGCAGCTCGGGCTCTCGCTCTACATGTTTGTCGTAGGCTTGGAATTCCGAGGCGACCTCCTGCATTCGCGACTGCGCTCGGCGGCCTCGATTTCTTTTGCGGGCATGGCGGCGCCGTTCGCG
The DNA here is from genome assembly GCA_044369905.1 of Terrimicrobiaceae bacterium. Lineage (GTDB taxonomy): Bacteria > Verrucomicrobiota > Verrucomicrobiia > Chthoniobacterales > Terrimicrobiaceae > UBA967. Next base: position 733 of record JBILWM010000093.1, read on the forward strand.
CTGGGCGCGCTGCTGTCGCTGTGGATCGGCGCGGCGGGCGGATTCTATGGAGAAGGTATTTCGCCGGGCTTGGGGATGGTTTTCACGGGAGCGGCGATGTGCGTCACGGCCTTCCCCATGCTGGCGAGAATCATCAAGGAATGCGGATTGGCGGGAACGACAGCCGGCACACTGGCACTGGCGAGCGGCAGCCTAGATGACGCCGCGGCTTGGATTCTACTGGCCGGAGTGATCGCCTCGGTCAGTGGAAATTTCCTGCTCGTGCTTTGGACGCTGGGCGGAGTGGTCGCCTATGTGGTGTTCTGTCGTTTCGTGGTGCCGCGTTTTTTTCAAAAAGCCCCTGAAAGCGAGGCCGACTTCTCGCGGGGATTGTCATTGCTGCTAAGCCTGCTGGTGCTGGGTTCGTGGTTCACCGACAAGATTCAACTCTACGCGGTATTTGGAGCGTTCATTCTTGGCGTGTGCGTGCCTCGCGGACCTCTCGCGGATCATGCGATTCGCAAGATCGGACCGCTCACGACACTGCTTTTGCTGCCGGTTTTTTTCACCTACTCGGGATTGAATACACGCCTCGACCTACTGAACTCGCTGGCGGATTGGGCAATGGCCGGCGCGGTCGTGCTTGCGGCGGTGGCAGGCAAGATGGGAGCCTGCTACCTCGCTGCACGGTGGTGCGGAGAGCCTCACAGCGACGCGCTCACTGTCGCTTCACTCATGAATGCCCGCGGTCTCATGGAGCTGATTCTGCTGAATATCGGGCTGCAGGCGGGAATTATAACACCGCGATTTTTTACCATGATGGTTGTCATGGCAGTGCTCACAACACTCATGACCGCACCACTCTTCGAATTCGCGCGGCGACGGGCGCGCGGGGAGTGATCAGCCCTCGATTTTTTCGATCACCACCAACTCACCGCCAAAAGGCGTCTTGCCCCAAAGCGGAGTCACTCCGATGCCAAGCCCCCGTTCCTTGAAAAACGAAACCAATTCTCTTCGGCGTGGAAAATTGACTTCCCCCCCGCTGATCCAGCCGCTGACGCGCGTCCACCACTCCTCCACAAGAGTCACGAGATAACGCCAACCGGAATCCTTGAAGGTCGTGCGAAGGAGAATAAGCGAACCCGTCTCTGCGGCTTTGGCCAAACGCTCGAGCATGAGCTTCTGCTCCGAAGGGGAGAGGTAGTGAAGAACATCAAACATACAGACTGTCGCACCTTCGGGAATCTGCACCGAGAGTGCATCGCGAACCTCAAAACCCACCTCCTCAAAAGCGAAATACCTCATGGCCTCCTTGCCAAGATTCACCTTCCAGGCACTGGTGTCGAAGCCCCGGTAGCGCTCGGTGAGTCCGGCGCCGCGCATGGAAATACCAAGGAGGCCCAGACCGCAACCGATGTCCCAGACCGGCTGTCGACGGATGCTGATAAATTTCCAAGCCGTCTTGAAAACCGGATCCGAACTCATTTTTCCCAGCACATAACCGCGAAGCCAACGGGAGCGCCCGTAGGCGCGAGAAATCTGAGCTGCGGAAAAGGAGTCTGCCATGTGCCCGTTGTGTTAAAGAATTTTTCAATATATCGGCGTGGATAGCCGAGGCAACGGAATCCTCACCACCACACGGAAGGCTCACTAAAATTTCTTTCGCCATGAGTGAGCGCAGAGGAATCCGCAGGGCGCTCAAAAGAGGGATGAGGTTGTTCTGGTGCAAGGCGACGATCTTGGTCAAACATACGATGGATGGTAACCAATAGGTTCGCTTCCGTGGAGAATTCGTCGAGCGGGACGGACAGACCACTGCGCGACTCTCTGAGAGTCAACGCAGCCTACGGCTTATATCTGTTCAGCGCCTCTTGGCTAACCGCCTCCGTTCTTTTTGGATCCCCCACCGGCAGAAATAGCGCGGACAGCCTTCAAGCGCGGCAAAAAATAAGCAGCCACAGCGCGAGATATCTCGACCGACTCGCACGCATGGGCTGCATCCACTGCGAATATGAGGGCTTCGAAGACTGCGCAGACTGGCGGGGTTCGCTCATCTGCGCCAACCACCCCTCGATCCTCGATGCGCTCTTGCTTTTTCAAAAATTCCCTAACGCAGGCTGCGTTGTCGGGGCCAATCCACGGAAGCACCCGCTGTTCTCCATCCTGGCAAGACAGGCCGCCTTCATGCCCAGCCTTCCAGCGCTGGGCATGGTTAAGGAAACACGGAAAGTCATCAGCCAAGGCGGCAACATCATTGTCTTTCCCGAGGGCACCCGAACACGCGATGCCGCATTGACGCACTTTCAGGATGGATTCGCCCTCGCCGCCATCAAGAGCGGCGCTGCAGTGCGAACGATTTTTATCGAATGCACGAGCCGATTTTTGGGGAAGGCCATCTCACTCCGAAGCCCGCTGGAAATGCCAATTCACTTCCGCCTTTCCACTGGAGATGTTTTTCGTCCCGGCCCCGGCGAAAGCGCGCGGACCTTCAGCCATGCACTCGAGGAGTATTTCCGAGCAAGACTCGTGCGCGAAGGCGAAGCCATTCGCCGAAGCGACTCCCGCGCATGAGCAGAATGCGACACCTCCTAGCCTACGCGGGCTGGATGCTTGTCCTGCCGGGAGTCATTCGAAACTGCGGGTGGTTCGGCAGAGTGCAAAAATCCTTTCCAACTCGGGCGAGGGAACTCCTGCTCACGATTGATGACGGGCCGGATCCGAGACAAACACAGCTGATTTTAGACATCCTCGCCGAAGCTCAGGTGCGGGCGGTTTTTTTTGTGATTGGAAAAAAGGTGGAGGCCCATCCTTCGCTCTGCCGACGCATGGTTGAAGAAGGCCACTCCGTGCAAAACCACACCTACTCACATCCATCGGCCACTTTTTGGTCCGCCGGACCGCGCCGCGCGATGCAGGAGATTAAGCGCTGTTCCTTAGCAATTCGGGAGGCAACCGGAACGGCGCCCCATCAATTCCGAGCCCCCGTGGGCATGGCCAATCCCTTTGTGCATCTCGCGGCGGAATCCTGCGGGCTAAAGATGGTAGGCTGGTCCGCCACGGGACATGATGGCATCGCACACGACCCCGGCCGCGTGGTGCAACGCATCCGCCAAAGTGCAACGCCCGGCGGCATCGTCCTGCTTCACGAAAGCCACCTGCGCGGCATGCGAGGGGGAGAGCGGGCTTGCACACTTTCGAAGCTTCTGAATACGCTAAAAGCAGATGGTTACATATTCACAGACAGGCTGGATGCAGGATCAGCTTGAGGTTCACACGCCCTGCCGCCCTACTCTCGCCTGACCCTATGGAAAGAGAAACATCGGTGGAGATTCTCCGCTCCATGCTGACCGAGAATGTGATGCTTAAAATCGACGCCTCGACGATTTCCGAGGACACGCCTTTGTTTGGCACCGAGGGCCTCGGGTTGGACTCTTTGGACGCCTTGCAAATCATCATCGCCGTAGAAAAAAAATACGGCATTTCGATCGGCGACGCCACCACGGCGCGAGATGCGCTGCAAAGCCTCGGCGTGCTCCGCGACTGGATCAACGCGCGCCTCGCCGCCGCGTAGTCGCTCAAGCTTGCGCCGCGATAGACGCCTTTTCGACTAATGCGACTCAAACATGTTTTGATTCTTGCTGCGGTGCTGACCTTGGTTGCCGCAGCCTTCCGCTGGAGGCGCGGACGGGATTACCGGGAGGCCAAATTTTACAAAGCACTCTACCGTCCGCACGCCTTCGAATTCGCCATTACGGCCCGGCGGCTTGTCGGGAGGTCTCTCAGCATGTGGGTCGCCCGTCTCATCGGGGCCGGCTATGCACTCACTCATCCCAAAGTGCTTCGCGAAATCCAGGCGAACATCGCCCTGCTCGATCCAAAGAAGGCGACATGGGCAAACGCTGCGCGGGTGTGCATCCATCAGGCGCTGAACTTCCGTGAATATGCGGAACTGGGCGTAAGCGATACCGGCGCTGCAATTGAAATGCTCGGATCAAAAAAAGGCATCGAACATATTGAGGACGCTCGCAGTGACGGAATGGGCTGCCTTTTCGTCACAGGCCACTTTGGTTTTTTTGAACTCGGGGGGCTCGTGATGTCCCAGATGGGCTATCCGATGACCACACTCACGCTCCCGGAGCCAACGACCGAACTCACCCGCTGGCGGGCCGACTTCCGCAAACGGTGGGGCGTTGAAACCGTGGTGGTCGGGAACGACGCCTTCTCCGCTGTGGAAATAACGCGTAAGTTGCGAAACGGGGCTATGATCGCCCTGCTCAGCGACCGTCCCTTCGACTCGAATACGGTGGATGTCGATCTTCCGCATGGCCGCATTCCCTTCTCCACCGCTCCGGTCCTGCTTTCGCTCCTCTCCGGCGCACCCATCATCGCCGCCGGCATTTGGCGCCAACCGAATGGCCAATTCACCATCGAAGCCTCCGCCCCGCTGCGCCCCGAGTGGTTGCCCGAAGGACGCGAGGCTACGCTCGCGCACTTCACAACCAGGCTCGCAAAGGAAGGACTCGTGCCACTCTTCGCCCGCGCGCCAGAGCAATGGCACCACTACTCGCGACTTAGAAAATGAACAAACCACTCACTCCGCACGGGCCGGGATTCCGTTTTTTGGATACTTTTGAATGCCGCGATAACAAAGGCATCGGCACCTGGCATCTCAATCCGGAGGTGTGGTTTTTCAAAGACCACTTCCCCGGCAATCCGATTGCGCCTGCCGCGCTGCTCATGGAATTCGCCGCGCAAACCGCAGGTGCGCTGTGGATGCAAGGCTGCGGGGAGCAAGATACTGCCTTATTCGTGGCTTCAATTGATGCCATGCGCATCCAAAGCGCAGCGCTCCCGAACGAGACCCTGACCACCACGACCACTCTTGTGAGAGAACTCGGTCCGCTCGCCCAATTCGAATTCGAAATCACCACCGGCCCGCGCGCCGTGGCAAGGGGAAGGATCACACTCAGCCGCCAACTCGCCCGCCCCGAGCAGGGTTAGGGTGAAAGGCGCTGCCGCGCAGGCCTTGATGCGGCAGCACCTCATAAAAATTGGAACGCCGCGCCGCCGGGGTCCCAAGTTTCAAGTGCGAACGCGCCGTTTCTGGATACAAAGGCGGCTCTCGCCGCGAAAATCGGACGGCGACGGCGCGCCTTCCCTACCTTGAACGAATTTGGCGTTTCCACCTGCCGTGAGTGGCGGCTAATTTGGCAAGGTGAATTCACGCACGGATGTCGTCATTACAGGTTGGGGCTGCGTCTCGCCACTCGGTGGCGATGCGTCCACGACTTGGGCCGCCCTGCTGCGTGGCGAGTCGGCCAGAGGAGAGATCACTTGTATTCCTGTCCAGGGATGTCGCGTCACGCAGGGGGCCGAGGCGCGCCTGCCGGAATTGATGGGCGTTTCCAAAAAGGAAGTCTCCCGTCTGAGCCGCGCCTCGCGTCTGGCTATTCCTACTGCCAGACAGGCGATGGCGGATGCCGGAATACTCGATGGCAATGGATGCAGTCTTTTTTCAAGGCTTGAACTTAGCATCAGCACGACGGCTTGCGGCATGGAGCATGGAGAAAATTTCCTGCGCGACATTTGGTCCGGCAACCCACGGCGTCTGGCGTCCAAAATTTCCCGCTATCCCGCGCATCAACAAATCGGCGACCTGCAGCAGCATCTCGGTTTTTCCGGTCCCTCCATGATCGTGTCGAATGCCTGCGCGAGCGGAGCGAACGCCATCGGCCATGCGGCAGATCTCCTTCGAGCAGGCTTTGCCGACATCGTTCTCGCTGGCGGCTACGAGGCGCTGTGCGAGTTGGTATTTTGTGGTTTCGATTCGCTCCAGGCGCTGGATCCCGATCTGTGCAAGCCATTCGACCTCTATCGCCGTGGTCTTATGCTCGGCGAGGGCGCGGCATTTCTTGTCATGGAAACTTCGGAGCATGCGAACAAGCGAGGCGCAAAAATCAAAGGCCGCCTCGCGGGCTACGGGCATACAACGGACACACACCACATCACCCAACCCGACCCCACCGGCGCTCCGCTGGAAAGCGCAATCCAACGCGCACTGCAACAGGCAGGGCTCAAACCCTCCGAAATCGGCTACCTCAACGCCCATGGCACCGCCACAGTCTTCAACGACGGGGCCGAGGCTGCGGCTTTTGCGCGGGTTTTTGGCGAAGATATCGCTGGTGTGCGCATCAGCTCCACAAAAGCGGCAATCGGCCATACGCTGGGCGCCGCAGGCACACTGGAGGCTGTCTTTGCGCTCGAGTGCCTTCGCACCGGCGACATCCCCCCACAGATCAATTCCACAAATCCGATCCCGGAACTCGCCGCGTCTCTGGCGCAACCGGGGGATAAATTGACCAAGCCAGCCGTTCTCAGCGTCAATCTCGGCTTCGGTGGATCCAATGCCGCACTGGTTTTCACCGCCGCATGAAAAATCCCGTTTCCATTCTCTCATTCGGCATCTCTTGCCCGGGAGGCACTTCCCCCGAAGCGCTGGAGGATTTTTCCAAATGGCCGATGGAATCCGTGCCCGAGGCCGGTGGACGCGGCCTTCACGAAGTCGCCCGCGTCAACCTCTCAGCGGAACCCGTGAACCGCTGGCGCATGAAGCCGAGGCTCCGCCGCGCGAGCCCACTTTCGCATCACCTCATCGAGGCCATCGCGCAGACACTTGAAGCCCGCCCTGAAATCGATCCAGCCCGCGTGGGTGTGGTCGGCGCATTTTTCTTCGGGTGTCTGGAATACTCGGTGAGGTTTTACAAGGGTCTGAGCACCGATGGACGCCGCTTCGCGAGCCCCATTTTGTTTCCCGAGACTGTCGTCAACACACCGCTGAGCCATGTGGTTGCGGAACTCGGAATCGGCGGCCCCGTTTACTCGCAAGTGGGCGACACCTCCTGCTGGGTTTCGGCTCTCCGCACGGCCTGCCTTTGGATTGAAAATGGAGACATCGACCATGTCATTGTCGCTGGAGCTGAGGAGTTCGAACCACACCTCCTTGATGCCTTCCATTCGCTGCGGTGGTTCACAAAACGCCACACCCTCCGCGTTGCCGAGGGCGCCGGAGCCATTCTCATCGGCCGACAGACACCAGGCTCCATCGCGGACATAACCCGCATTGCGGATGGCCACACCTTCCGCACCCGCCCGCAGGCACGCACGGCAGGCACCGAGTGCCTTGCCGGTTTCGATCCCTCAATACCTGTGCTCGAAACAGCCACAGGCTGGATCGCTGAAACAACCTCCTCCCTTTTGACCAGTCGCCAAACAATCACTCTCAGCCACGGCCCTCGCCGCGAAGGTTTCACTTCATCCTCCGCCTGGAATACCATTCTGGCCGCCCGGCAACGCCAACACCCGCGAGTAGTAGTCCCCCACTGGGGTCTGTCGCAAAACATCGCCGCCGTGGAGATTTCACGCGCTGCAAATATTTAACCACGGAGAACACAGAGAGCACGGAGGAGAAGAATCCAGCTTATTCAGCGGGCACCTATTTTTTCTTCAGGCAACCCCGGCCTGCGTATCCTGATTATCCCGTCATCCTGTCCAAATACCAACGGCTATGAGATTTTCAATTTGAGCGAGCCGTTTTCACTTGTCGCGGCCTCACGGTCGATAAGGCTGTGCTTGTCATACCATAATTGAATCTAAAAAATGAAAGGAAATGTTGCCTGACCCCCAATTTGACCCCCAGTTTCCCCGCCGGACTGGTTGGAGGACATGCTGCCATTGGCGAGGACGAAGCCGGCCATGTCCTGCGGGGCGAGGTGGTGGATGAAGTGCTGCACCCAGGCGAAGTTGGCGTTGCCCAGGAGGCCTTTGGCGGCTGCGTTCAGCGATTCATAGGTGGCTGGTATAGTTTGTCAGAAAAAGTTAATGCGACCAATAAAGCCGTCGAACTTGGTTTTCGCAGTCTTCAACTGTTGAAGGGAACCGCCAAACAAGCCCACTTGCAGCAGAGGCCAAAAGGCCCCTGCGGTCTCAATCTCGGCACCAATCTTTTGTGAAACTCGACCCTCTTGGTGAAAGTCTCGCCCCCGCCAAGCTAAGCAGCCCAAAGGCCCCCACCAGCCACCTTCAACTTCCCGACGATTCAAGTCGGCATGGACGAGCCCAAGTAGAAACTCAAAGCGGTCGAATGCATCCTGGTAGTCCTCATCTTGGGGAAGAAACTCCCGAAGCGGTCCCCGCAATTTGTTGAAGAGATGATCACTGACGGGTGTATGTCGGCGGTCGAGACCCGGCATCATTTTCCAGACGCCCCGCTCGTTAATTGCGATTGGATGGACCTCCGAGCAGATTGCCTCGTTCTTCTTCTGGTCACCTCGTGCTTTCGGTTCTGTGAGGAGCGCAGCCAAAGTGGCGTAGTTTCCTGCTGCAACCGCCGCGAGGCCGGCACTGTAAAGCAGCAATAGTGCTGGGTAACGGCGCATTTTCAGCAGATAGACCGACCCCCCACCGCTCTCGGCAGGATTGGCAACTCTCTGGAGTGAAGACACCCAAAGCTTGGTTGCATCTACATCACCCCAGTAACAGCCGGCCACGAAAACCGAGATCAACATTTCACAGAGGGCTCCATACTTCTCAACACGCTTGGTGAGTTCTTCCGCCGGCTGAAGCTGGGTCTGACCGCCGAAGGCCGGATCACTGATTTCCGCAAACAGCTTTTCCGTCTCTTCGTGGACGAGATCTCGCAGACGAATCTTCGCGGAGGGATCAACGAGATACCGCTTCACCGTTGCCGCAGCCATCTTTGCCGACAACGGATGCGGTGCAGCCATATCCCCGAGCGCCTGCACTTTCTCCCGCAGCGACTCAAAAAGTTGATTGGCGTCTTTGATTTGCAGCACCACCGCTTGGCGGTGTTTTGCCACCTTCTTGCCCTTTTCGCTCAGTGGCGACCTCGTGGCCCAAAAGGTGGAGAAGCGGCGGTTTGGACAGCGTTCGATTGCTGCACGAAGGGCAATATCCCAGTCACCGGACCACCCGCTGACAATCATCCCATATTCGTCGAAAATGCGGTCCAGCATTCGGTCCAGTGCCGTGTCGTATGCGGCTAGTTCCAGTTCGGTATTCTTGATTCGTGTGTCGAGGTAGTCGCCGTGGAGTTTGATCACTGTCGCGCCCGAGTGCGCTAGAGGCAGAGCACCGAAAAGTTGGTCCGTGGTGCTAATGACGGTGGGTGCAACACCAACCTCTTCGAGCGCCTTTTCTATCAGTCGGTCAAAGTTTGTCGTTACGATAACGCGCAGGTAACCTGCCGAGACCAATTGTGCTATCGCTTTGTGTGCCGCGCTTGGGAGTTTGAGTCCCTGACTTCGCTCTTCTTCGGTAGGTTCAAAATAGCCACGGAGCAGTTGCTGGCGTTCTGCAGGCGTCTTCGCGATTCCGTCAAGAAGTTTGCTGTAATCCGGTTCTGCCCGCAACACCGGGCGCATCTCCGATAGTTGCAAAAAAAGCTGGACTACAATCCGATTTGAGAGCAAAGAGGGGCCATGCAATGGCCGATCAAAGTTCAGGGACGTGAAGTAGGTGAGGAAAAAGTGCGCTG
>JBILWM010000094.1:0-10245 GCA_044369905.1 Terrimicrobiaceae bacterium
GAGTTTCTGGCCCCTCGACGGGATCGACGAAAACGCTGTGCCCTCCGAGCACGATTCGCCCGGTCTCGCGCAGCCAAGCGCTGCGAAGTTCCTCCGGCGTGGCAGTGCGGCCGACCATCCGGGCGCTGACATTGTAGCCGGGTCCCACTTTGCGATTCTCGTAATTCTTGTTTTTCCAAGTCCGGTAATCGAGATCGAACAGGATGGGTTTGTTGTTAAGTCGAAAGGAATCGAGGACGGCAAGCGCGCCGCCCGGGCTGGCCGGAGCCAAGCGCTGGTGATAGCGAACAGGCCCATTCACGAAATCCAGCTCCTTCGAGTTCATCAGCCGAACATTGGCTGTCATGTTTGCCCGCGCGCCATTGTCGCCCGAGCTGGTTCCAATGAGAAGCGGCCTGGTGGCGGATTCACGGATCATGCGGGCGATGTCTTCAGCCAAGGTAACGCGGCCGTCAGCGATGAATTCCTTCCAGTTGCGCTGTTGCTCTTCAGTTTCCGGATCGTGAAAGCGCGGACTGCCGATCAAGGAATCGGCAGGCGGCGGAGCGGCCTGATCAAAGGATGCGATCTTTTGATTCCACGCGGCAGAGAGAGCCTCGGGCGTGCCATATTTTTTCTTCAACCACGCATGCCAAGCCGCCACAGCTGGTTTGCTGTAATCACTCCAAGCGCGGGCATCCTTGGCCTTGGCGGCATTCGGTCCTTCCCACAGATAAAATTGCGCGTCCTGCGCACCACCGATCAAGTAGCCAACCACCTGATCTCCGCCTGGCGCGCTTTCCACGGTCTTGACGAACTCCTTGATCGCCGGGCGCATGTCCTCGCGCAGCTTTTGCGAGTAGAACGACCAAGCCAGCACCTCGCGCTGCTTGGGGTCGGGGTCGTTGCCCACCCGTTGAAAATGGAAGTTCACCAAAAATGGCTCGCCACGGTCGTTGCGCAAGGCCTCGTCGGGATTTTCCGTGATCCACTCGGGATAGGTATCAACCTGAAACCAAAAAATGATTCGTGCGGTGGGGTGCTGCTGTTTGACGAGATTGAGAACCTCGCGCACCGACTCCCGATCATAGGAATCGCGGCCATTCCAGAAAGTGCGAATAGGATAAGGCTGGCCCGCGATCTTTTGCGGGAGGAATTTCCGCATCCCTCCGTGCCAGCCAAAATTCATTCCCAGCACGACTGTTTCCATTCCAGCCTGCTTGAGCACGGTGAGATCGAGCTTGTCCGTAGGCCGATTGATCGTTGCCCAGTCGCAGCCTACCACATTCGGAAGTATCGGTGATTGTGATGGTGCCGTGACTTTTGCATCTGTGGTGGACTCAGGTTTTTTTTCGGTGCCGCCTTGCCTCGAACAACCAGCGGAAAGGCAGGCGAGAAGCGCGACACATATTTGGAGCTTACGGAGATGTATTTTGATCATGTGAATTGGGGTAAATATTTCGTGTCACCGATCATTCGGGCGGTTCACAGGATTGATCGGCATGCGACCTTGCAGGACTTCGGCGACATTGCGTGCGCAGGTGAGGCGTGCTTGCTTGCGGCTTTCGACCGTGCCACCTGCCCACTGCGAGTTTCTTTTACGACGGCATCATCGCGCACAATCCGCACGCGGAAATTCGTGGTGCCCCAATCGCAACTGGTGAAGTCAGGTGTCATACAGCAACCTTCACCACGATTTTGGTGAAAGGCTGCCCCTCATTAGCCGTGGGAGCATGGACATCGGCGGGAAAAAAGACCACGAACTGTCCCTGTCGAACATTCAGCCAACAGGCCGGGCGGTCTTTGTAAAACTCGACATCCTTTTTATCATCGTAGCCCAGCGGAGCGCGGCTCTCGGCGAGCGGCATCCATCCCATGAGGTCCTCGCCATCGACTATGTATTGAATGTCGATGTAGCGGCGATGCGTCTCCATACGGGCATCCTCTCTCGGCTTGCCGAAGCCTTTCATCACAACAGCAAAGATGTCATCACCCTCGATGTCGATGCGTCCCTCGGGCAGGTCGGCCTGCAAGACCAGCTCACGCAAACGCGCGAAGGCTTTCGGAAAATGCGGATGCAGCGCCTCGGCGACTGCAGAGTTTTGCAATGTGTCTAATATCATGTTGTTCGCTTTGTTTTGAATTTCACCACTCGGTCACCGAGCCGTCCTTGCGGGTAAACTCTGGCGTGTTCCAGAGCCCGTCGAAAACCAACTTTTCGAGTTTTTCCTCATCCACCTCGACGCCGAGTCCGGGCTTGTCGGGAATGAGCGCATAACCTTGCTCGACTTGGATTGGTTCCTTGAGAATCCCCTCGCCCAGCGTGAGGTGCTCCTGGCAGAGGAAATTCGGCGTGCATGCATCGAGTTGCAGGCAGGACGCCAAGGCGACCGGCCCGAGCGGGCAATGCGGCGCGATGACGATGTCGTGAATCTCGGCCATCGCGGCAATTTTGCGCGCCTCGAAAATGCCGCCGACATGCGAGATGTCAGGCTGGATAATCGACACCGATTGACTGTGCAGCAGATCGCTGAAGTCCCAGCGAGTAAACAAACGCTCGCCGGCGGCGATTGGAATGGTCGTGGACTCTTTGATCTCCCTCATCGCCCGAGGGTTGGTTGGCAGCACGGGTTCCTCGATGAACATCGGGCGAAACGGCTCGAGCGCGCGGCAGAGCTGCTTTGCCACCGCCGGAGTGCAGCGGCCGTGAAAATCGAGCGCCATGTCGATGTCATTGCCCAGCGTCTTGCGGAGATTTGCCACAGTCTCAACAACCTCGTCGATGAAACGCGGTGTCTCGATCGGCTTGCAAGCAGGCACGGGCACGAATTTGTAGGCCGTGAAATCCCGGTCGCCGACCACTTTGGCCACCTCTGAAACATAATCGCCAGTTCCCGCGATGTTGAGCCAACCGTAGAGGCGAATCCTGTCGCGCACGCGACCACCGAGCATCTCATGCACCGGCAATCCCGCCGCCTTGCCCTTGATGTCCCACAACGCCTGCTCGATGCCTGAAAGCGCCGATGTCATGATCGGCCCGCCGCGATAAAAACCACCTCGATAGCATCGCTGCCAAAGGTGCTCGATGCGCGTCGGATCCTCGCCGATGAGGATGCGGCCGAGTTCATGCACCGCCGTCTCAACCGTGCGGGCACGGCCTTCAAGCACCGGCTCACCCCAACCGACAATGCCGGCATCGGTGTGGATTTTCAGAAACAACCAGCGCGGCCGGATGTGAAAGGTTTCGAGCTTGGTGATTTTCATAAAATTTTAGGGGCCTTGCGGGTTCGCCACACTTCACGCATTGCGCGCGGCGAGCATGCGGCGGCATCCTTCACGGATGAAGAGCGTGTCGAGACCGCACGGGAGAAAACGGAATCCTTGGTCAAGGCGACGGCGCACTTCCGCAGGATCCACCGGCACCACATGAAGCCCCGGCGCAACGCCGCTCTCCAGGCACGCCTCAAGAATCGAGGCTTGGGCCGCCAAAACATCAGGGTGGTCGAGTTGACCGGCCAAGCCCATCGAGGCAGACAAATCATACGGCCCGATCAGCGCGGCATCGATGCCCGGCGTGGCGAGAATCGCCTTCGCGTTTCGCACGGCATCGACATGCTCGAGCATCACTACCACCACGACATCGCGGTTGTGGGCGGAAAAGTATTCAGCGAAATGACTCCCAAAACCCGTTGCGCGGCACAGCGAGGCACCACGCACGCCATCGGGCGGAAATTTCGCGATCGCCACCGCCTTGGCGGCCTCCTCCGGCGTGTTGACCGATGGCACAATGATGCCGGCAGCTCCCAGATCGAGGACTTGCTTGGCAAGGTCTGCATCACAGGATGGAAGGCGCGCCAGGAGGTCGCATCCCGTTCCTTTCGTCGCAAGTGCGGCATGATAGAAATCACTCCGAGAAGTCGGCGTGTGTTCCATGTCGACACAGACAAAATCAAAGCCCTCACCGGCCATGATTTCGACGATGGCCGCATGGCCGGTTAGTGTCCATGCGCCGAAAACTGGTTGTCCGGCGCGAAGTTTATTTTTGGTTGCTGGCATATGGGATGGTGTGTGTGTGGTTGATTTGAGGTTAATGGATCGAGAGGCTTTTCCGTGCGCACTCGTTCACGAGCAAGGCGCGGGTGTGAATCGCGACTTCGCTCACGCATGCCGACACAGCGGCTTCCGAGGCGCCATCGATGGTCCGCAGCGCGGGATTGTAGCGCCCCCAACCGAACTGGCGCTCGTCGCCGCCGTCGCAGAGGGCTCCATTGATCACAAACAGAATCAACTTCGGTCCACCGTCGATGATCACGCTGACATGATTCGTCTCAATGGTATCGAGGGAGTCGGAGTCGCTCGCCCAAGAACTGACCGTGCGTCCATCCGAGAGCACAGCTTCAATGCGCCCTCTTGATATGGCCCGGAGGAGAATCCCTGCGCCCTCGGCGTTGCGGCTGTCGAAAAGGACTCCCCCTTCTTCTGGCAATCCATCGATGGAGAACTCCAAGGTGATACCGGCACGCGGGTCTTTTGTTCCGCAAGTGAAAGACTGAATATCACGCTCAAGCAGATTTGGCACCGGATTGAGAGGCATGTGCCAGGGGTCGTTCGCATGGCGAGAGGCATGTTGAGCCGGCTCTGCTTTGCGGGCGGCGCCATCGTCGAACGAGCTGAAAATCCGCTCCAGAAAATCCGGATCCAGAGCGTGGATGCGGGCATTCATTTTATCCGTCTCGGTGAACCACACCTTTCCGTCCTGTTCGACAAGGTCCGGGTAGCTCATGCGCACCATGTGGTCGTCGTCGTAGAGCAGGATTTCGGGTTGCGTCCACTCGAGCACCTTGCCATTCGGCCCGTCGATTTCGCGGCCTGCGCTGATCCAAACCGGATTTCGGTCATCGTAGGGCGAACGGCCATTCACCGGCGAGAGGCCGTTCGGAAGGGAGGAATGACCACCCAAGGCACGAATGAAGGCACCGCCGTGATTGTGGAACCAGTAAAGATACCGACCACCCGAAAGCTTCCAGACGAAATTGGCGGCGCGGGGATTTTTCATGCGGCGACCGCCTGGCGTATAGGCCTTGTATTGGGGCGGTTCCCATGTGCGCCCACCATCGCGGCTGTGCGTGTGGACCGGCCAACCATCCACGCTGCGGTAAACGCAATAAAGCGAACCATCACTCAACTCGACCACACTGTGCTCCTCGGCGATGCGGCCACCTCCGTGCGGCGTGGTCAAGCCGTGCTCGCCATCCGGGAGCGTCTCGAAACGGATTTGTTCCGGATTGGATTCCGTGAGAATATTCGGCGAGCAAATAAAAGCCCCCTCGCTTTGGGCGAAGAAGCCGGCCCCCATAGCACCGACCTTGTGGAGCGGAATCACCACCTCCCCGTTGGCTCTAACGCAGGGACGGCCGACATTCCAAAAAAACCGGACTTTGCCGCCATAGACATTGTTGCGGTCGCAGGCGAACTCGCGCACGGGAATCGTATGCCGCTTGGCCGACCAGCTCAGGCCGCCATCATCCGAGTAGCGGAACACATAGTCACCGAGCGAATCCACACGCTCGAAAGCACCGCCATCCTCGGTCTTCACCTCGCGCACATTGTCCGTGTTGAAATTGTAGAAACAATAAACCCGCCCGCCAGGCGTCACGAGTGCCACGGCGTAGGAGTTCTCAGGCGACCCGGCCGGCTCCAACTTCACCGACGCACTCCAGGTTTTCCCCTGGTCCAACGAGCGCATTGCAAACACGCCCTGCGAGGAATCCCCCTCGTGACCATCCGCACTCGTCACGACACAAAGCCACGAGCCGTCCTTGAGTATGACCACATACGGCTGATCCGCATAACCCGGCTGGAGAGGCAATCGGACTCCCTGCGCAGCATGACGACTATCGTTTTTTTGAAGAGGTGATGAAACTTCCATAGCTCCTCTTTTATTCGCCCCAATTCCTCAAACAAAGCCCAACCTGTTTAAGAAAACGGACATCTGTTTAAGAAAACGGACATTTCTGGAAGGAATGCGGATTCCGCCTACGCGCCAAGAGGAGTTCGAGCATCGATGAGGCTGCCACGCCAGTGTCTCTCACGGTCGGGACGACCATGCTCCCCTCTTTCGCGCGGCAGCGCGATTCGAAAACCTTGGGAGGGTTCATCGTCATCGCATGGCCCATTTTTCAGCCGCACAGCGGCATTTCTTCTCAATACAATGGCGGCGTTGCCGCGCAAATGGGTCAAGCCGGAGGTTGACCCTCCAAGGTTTTATGCGCTGCCGCGCGCCTTGAAAACGAAAGGGTCGTCGGTTGCATTCTTCGCGCCTCTCCGCGCAGGAAGCCTGGCTCGCTGCGCCCTTTGATCCATCGGCGATATTCTTCCGTCGCACTTCCCAGTGCTTCGGTTCGCATGAAGCATTTTTTAAGAGCAGGCTCTCGGGAAGCGGTTTATTCTTCGGACACGACGATATCACGAATAGCGCTAATCGGCTCATTGGGGTTCTGAACGCTATTATTTCCGGGAACCCGCACAAGGAGGCTGTCGGCCTCCTTCAATGAGGTGGAAACGCTAGCCGGGAAGTCGGTTTTGTCATGCTTATCGCTTGTATAGAGATCGACAAAGGCGCTGTCGGGCTCTCCGGCGTTTTTGACCTTGATCGAAACGGTATTTGATGTCGGATCCAAGACAGCCCGCACATCAAGCCAAACCCCGTATGGGGCGACCTTCTGCCCGTCGGCACGGAACCCTGGGGTCCATTCACCGAATTCCCGATCTCGCACGCCGATGTCGAGCCCGGCGGCTTGGATCGTTACGGGCACCCCTTTTTCCGCACCTACTCCGATTTGGAGGAAATCCCCCGATGCTCTGAACAGGCTGAAACTGACCACGACCTTTTTTTCGCCCGTGACTGGTTTGCTGAGGGCAGCCCTGGCGCCAACCAGCTTTTCGCTGGCTTCTGGAAGCGAAGTAATGACCAGGCTCGGGGGGGTAATCGCCTTCACATACGGCGTTCCCCAACCTTGAACTTTTATCCATGGCCCTTGCCCGTCCAGGTCTCCTTGGCTCAGCTCTCCATTAGCGGAATCGAACAGAGTCTCAGCAGCGTGGGCATTTGGAGATTGGGAGACGGTATGAATCGCAATCGCGAGTAGGGTCAATGTAACTTTTTTCATGTTGGGTTTAGTGGTGATCATGGTGTGTTTGGGTTTTTTGCTAAATTTCTTGATGATTTTTAAAACTAGAAAGCGGCGGAGTCTTCGGAGAACGGGAGATCATTTATTTCGCTCGGTTTGCAGGAAATAGACACGGTCTTTTTCGAGTTCGAGAGTGTGCACCGAGGAGGATGGCGACACCAGCGTTCCGGGTTGCATTTCCTTCAAGGCCGCCGGGGACTGCAGATCCAACTCCACCTTCCCTCCAACCGTCGATTGCACCACGACAAAATCATCCGCCGCGACAACGGCATTGCCGGGCGAAGTCATGCGCCATGCTCCTGCCGATGCAGCGAGACGGCTGATTGCCTCTCGCGTGAGGTTGTAAGCCCCCACGAAAACAACTTGGCCGCCCGATGCAGGACGGATCGCCGCCGCTGCGACTTTGCCGGAGGCCGGATAACGCGCCAGCACTGTGGCTGAGGGATCGTCAACGGCCAGCGAAAAACCAGCAATTTCCTTGATGCGCTCGGCATTCCAATTTTGTGCAGGCTTGTTCCACTTGTCGCCGGCGAGCAGCGGATGCGCGGTATCAACTGGTCCCTTCTGAGCCTCACTGGTCGCGGCTTCAAGAGCCCGCAACTTCAACCCGAGCACATCATCCACAAAAGCCTCGCGCCCGGTGCGGAGTTGAACATGCCCGGTGCCTTGGAGCACGACGATCGTTGCGCCTGCTTCGCGCAGCGCCTTGATGCGCGCGCCTGTCGCCTCGTCGATGTCCAGCAGGTTTTGCAGCACCACGAGTTTGGCGGACGGCACGAGCCCCTGGCGCAAATCGGCGGCGTAGTAATAGCGCACCGGAACGCCCGAGGCATGCGCTTCGTTCCATTGTTCAATCATTCCCCCCGTGTGGAACTGTGGCAAAGCCGAGCGCGCCCAATCGACCGCTTCCTCGTCGAAGACAAATGCAACTTCTGGAACAGGTGGTTTGGGTGCTTTTTTACTGATGTTTAGCGCCTGCTTGATGCTGTCCCAAGCGGATGCGATAAAACTTTTCTCTGGCGGCTTCTCTGCGCTGGCAACGCGCTCATCGCCGAACTTTTTGATTCGTGCGATCTCCTCGCGCATCTCAGGATCATCCCATTCCTGCGTGGGGCCGAAATTCATGAGCGTGGCACCATTGTTCCCAGCAGCCCAGAGGCGAGCGAATTCGCGCCGCCACATGTCGCGTTGCATGGCCATGTCCTTCGCTCGGCCAACGCTCTCGTCGTTGAAGCTGACGCCTTGGCCGGCAGTGGTGGCCCCCTTCGGACGCCCCGTCCAGAGGCGATGGTCGATGTCGGCGAGGAAAATTTTCCCGTTCACCGTGTAGGAGTCGAGCAGGGCGTTTATACCACCCACGGCGGGCGGGATTCGCACCCCATAGCCAGGTTGATGGAAATAAGCGTCGATGTGTGGCGACCCCAGCAGTCGTGAAACCACGGTATTGTCGCGGCGGTGCCCCCCATCTCCGACGCCCCACGCCGCCACAAATACAGGCCGCGAGGCAGACTCCTTCACGGCGCGGCAAAGTCCCTCGATGAATTCCGCGCGTCCCTCGGCGAGAAACCTCTTGAAGTCATAAGACCTCCGCTCGCTGACGGGATTGTGGAAACCCGCGCCACCGCAGAGTTCGGCCGCAGGTGGGGGCGCTACTTCATCAAAGGAAGTCAACTGGGTGCCCCAAGCCCGGTTGAGATTCGCCACATCGCCTCCGTAGCGAGCCGCCGCCCATTTTCGGAATGCAGCCCTCGCAACGGGCGAGTAGTCTCCCCATCTGGAGGGATTGGTGGCCAGCACCCCATCTGGCGGCGACCATGAATAAAGTTGGTCGTCCTGCCCTCCCTTTAGCGAGTAGCCCACTCGCGTGGGCGAAGATTTCATGATCAGGAGCATTTGCTACACCCAATCGCGACCAGTGAGTGGCATCTAATCCGGACTCTCTCAGCGATTCAGCCCATTCTGGACTGAGGTGATCGGCGCATCCGCTCTTCCATCTCGAATACCAGGCCAATCTCTTCATGGTGGCGATGCTCACACCGACTCCACTCGTGCGCGCATGCGTCGAGCCATGGACATGCACCACGACCCGGCGCGATGGCTCGCGGATTTCTTCTTTGGATGAATCCGCCCGATCCGAAGCGGTGGCGCTGCTCGCGGAGACGCTCCAAGTAAGCCGCGAGCTTGCGAAATACCGACTGGAGGAACTTTTCCCGCCATCTTCGGCGCAAACCCTTTCCCGGAAACCCAACGACCGCCCGGCGCAGAGTGCGTCCGGGAGTTTCGGCGTCGTTTCAGGGAAAAACCAACAAACATTATGGTAACCACCATAACCGGCACGCTCTCCGACACCGAGCGCGATGCCTTTGTAGAAGGTGTCAATCGTCTGGAAGCCACCCTGTCGTCCATCGACTTGGTGACTCTCAGTCTATCGGAAGTCAGCCGCATCTCGAAAGCCGGTCCCGCATCGGCCTCGTTTGTCGCGGAGGGCTTGGAACTCGCCAGTCGCAACCTCGACTTGCTCACCGCCAGCATGAAACCCGAAGAGGTGAAGGAAAAGCTCCAGCTGATCCGCAACCTCGATGTGGTGACAGCTGTCCTGAGTGGACTCCAGGAAAAGCTGGCTCACACGGCCATGGTGGCCAAATCGGAGGCCTACGAAATCGCCCGCACCGCCTACTTGCTCAGCAAGCGTAAGAAAGTGTCAGGCATCGTCGAAAGCCACAACAAACTCGCCAAGAGATTCAAGAATCAAGGCCAACGAAAGACGGCTAAAGATTCTGCGGATCCCGAGGCGCAGTAAAAGAGAGGGCCGTCTTCCTTGCGGTTGACGGCCCAGTGTTAGCAACGGCGGCCGGGAGCTTGAACCTTCCGGCCGCCAACTTTTTCAATGGAGTTTCCTAATCCCGGCACCCATGTGTGGCAAGAGATTTTCCTTCAGAGAAGTTTTTTAGGGCGCATCTCCGATAGTTGCAAAAAAAGCTGGACTACAATCCGATTTGAGAGCAAAGAGGGGCCATGCAATGGCCGATCAAAGTTCAGGGACGTGAAGTAGGTGAGGAAAAAGTGCGCTGGCTCA
>JBILWM010000029.1:0-32639 GCA_044369905.1 Terrimicrobiaceae bacterium
GGCAGCAGAGAAATGCTGACCACTGCCGGTTCAACCGCCGGATGCGGAAAACCGCATGTCCGGTGGTGTGGAAGGCTCACGGGGCGCAATCCCCGTGGGCCCATCCGATCCAAAACACGATCGGCGCGGCAGCGCCCCTCGTGACTCTGGGAGGGGCCTCGTCCCGCATGCCCCATTTTTCAGCCGCAACGCGGCGTCCATGCATGGCGTGAAGGGAACGGGGTGCCGCGCTAACAACGCATCCCATTCTTGGGTCAAGCCAGAGGTTGACCCTCCCAGCGCACAAATGGCGCGGCAGTCGGAATGCTTTTGCTTGAAGCGGAGGCCCCAACCTCCGATAAATGCCGCCCATGATAGACACCACCACGCGTCAGGCGGATGCCATCACGCCAGAGTTCGCCGCCGAGGCGCAGGAACTCATTTCTCACTATCCTGTCTCGAAGCGCAGCGCTTCCCTGCCCTTGCTCCATCTGTGGCAGAACCACTTTGGATTCATCGACGACACCGGTATCGAATGGATCGCGGCGCAACTCGACCTCACGCCGGTGAACATCCTCGAACTGGTGACCTTCTATCCCTGGTTCCGCCGCGAGCAGGCCGGCAAGACAGTCATCCGCGTCTGCCGCACTCTCGCCTGCGCCCTCGCCGGCAGCTACGAGGTGAAGGAAAAATTCTGCCAAGCCGTGGGGCTTGATCCGCACGAGGAGCACCATGGTTTCGGCTGCGCACCACCAACAACGGCCGACGGCAAATTCAGCGTTGAATTTGTTGAGTGCCTCGCCAGCTGCGGCAGTGCCCCCGTGGCACTCATCAATGACGACCTCGTCGAAAAGATTTCGCCCTCCGGAGTGTCGGCAATCGTAGAGAAATACAAATAATATGGCATCACTTCTCCAACCTCCGCACCCGAAAGAGCGCCGCATCATTTTCGGAAACATCAGCAAACCCGGCTACGCGCCCGACATCGAGACCTACATCGCCCATGGCGGCTACGAGTCCCTGAAGAAAGCCATCACCATGAAACCCGGCGAGATCATCGACATGGTGAAAGCCGCTAACCTGCGTGGCCGTGGCGGTGCAGGCTTCCCCGCCGGTGCCAAGTGGAGCTTCATCAAATACGACGACGGCAAGGAACACTACATCGTCGTGAATGGAGACGAGTCCGAGCCCGGCACATTCAAGGACCGCTACATCCTCCACGAGGACCCGCACCAACTCATCGAAGGCCTCGCCATCGCCGCCTTCGCCACGAATGTCCACCTCTCCTACATCTACATCCGCTGCGAATTCCCCAAAGCGGCCAAGATCGTCTGGAACGCCATCAAGGAAGCCCGCGCGAAAGGTTTCCTCGGAAAAAACATCCTCGGCTCCGGCTTCGACCTCGACATCTATGTCCACCAAGGCGCTGGCGCCTACATTTGCGGCGAGGAAACCAGCCTTCTCGAATCCCTCGAAGGCAAACGCCCCTACCCCCGCATCAAGCCACCTTATTTCCCAGCCGTGCTCGGCCTCTACATGAAGCCGACCATTGTGAACAATGTGGAGACGATCTGCCATGTGAAGCATATCATCGCCATGGGCCCCGAGGAATATGCCAAAATGGGAACCCCCGGCGACGGCGGCACGCGCACCATGTGCGTGAGCGGCGATGTTGTCCGTCCCGGCTTTTACGAACTCCCCTGCGGCGCTGTGACTCTCGGCGAGCTGATCAATGACATCTGCGGTGGACTCAAACCCGGACGCACCCTCAAGGCCGTCATCCCTGGCGGCAGCTCCGCAAAGGTTCTCCGCGCCGGAGAAGTTTTCAAACTCAAGGTCAAAGGTCCCGATGGACAAATGATCGACAAGGAAACCGCGCTCCTCGACTTGACGATGGATGCCTCCACGCTCCAAGCCGCCGGCACAATGGTCGGCAGCGGCGGCGTGATGATCATGGACGACTCACGCGACATGGTCTGGGCCCTGAACAACCTGAACCAATTCTACGCCCACGAAAGCTGCGGCCAGTGCACCCCCTGCCGCGAAGGTAGCCTCTGGATGTCGAAGGTCACCACCCGCATCATCGACCAAGGCGCACGCCCCGACGATGCGAAGAACCTCAAAAACATCGCCGACAACATCGCCGGTCGCACCATCTGCGCCTTCGGTGAAGCCTGCTCCTGGCCGACCCAAAGCTTCCTAGCCAAATTCCCCGACGAGTTCGAGAAGCGCGTGGTTTAGGATCGGTTACGCCTAGAACCAATACGCTGCGGCGCTCGGCGTGAAGGGAGCGAGGCGCCTTGTCAGCGGGCGCTGTTCAATCTTGGGTCAAGCCGGAGGTCGACCCTCCAAGGACGAGCGCGCTGCCGCGCGGTTTGTGACTTTGGGAGGGCCATCGTCCTCGCATGGCCCAAATTTCAGCCGCGAAGCGGCGTTACTGCGCAGCAGGTGCATCGGCCAGTAGCGTGGCATTCGCTTGTGCAATCGGTCCGGCTGGAATGCCGGGGTCGCCTGCCAGGAGGCGTGGAACCATGGGGGCCTTTTCGCCGCCGGTCACAACCCAAAGAATGTGGCGGCTGCGATTGAGGATCGGATAGGTGAGCGTCATGCGGCGGCGGTTTTGGTAGAGGCCGGTCAGGGCCACTTCTTTGTCCTGCACCGCGCAGACAGGGTCGCCGGGGATGAGTGATGCTGTATGTCCATCGGGCCCTAGTCCGAGGTGGGCGAGGTCGATGACGGCTGGTGTTCCGCAGATCGAATTCAGCAAAGCCGTGTAGTCGCGGCAGGCTTGATCCAAATCCGATGCCTCCACTGGCATGGCGTGGATTTGATTTTCAGGAATCGGGGCGTGGGAAAGAAGGCTCTCGCGCAGATGAGTGAGGTTGCGGTCTTTGTCCCCCGCAGGAGCGATGCGCTCGTCCACTTGGACTACATGCACATTGGCCCAGGGCATTTCCTCGTTGGCGAGGGCGCGGAGCATTTGCCAAGGGGTGCGACCACCGCTCACGGCCATGACGAAGCGTCCACGGGCGGCGACGGCTGCGCGGGCGTCAGAGGCAATGATTTGTGCGGCGCGGGCGGCCACTTCGTCGGAGGTGTTGAGAATTTCTTTTTTCATAAATTGAGTGGCGGAAGCCTACCGGTTTTTCAAAAAACGACAACGCCGGCGTGGCGGGCGTGCTTTTCATTGCGGCAACCCGCGCAAACGGGCACAACTACGGGATGTCATTTCAAAATCTCGGGCTCCCGGAGCCTGTTCTACACGGAGCGCAACGCATGGGTTACTCGGATGCCACGCCCATTCAGCTCCGCGCCATTCCTGTGATTCTTTCGGGCCGCGACCTTGTGGCCTCGGCTCAGACAGGAACCGGCAAGACGGCTGCTTTCGCCCTACCGGTGCTGGCCAAGCTCGACCATCCCGAGCCGCGAATCCGGTGTTTGGTTCTGGAGCCCACGCGCGAGTTGGCGATGCAGGTGGAAACGGCTTTCCGGGACTACATGCGCTTCATGCACACGGAGGTCACACTCATCCATGGCGGCGTGGGCTATGGCAAGCAGCGCGAGGATTTGAAACGCCATTGCGATGTGGTAGTGGCAACGCCCGGCCGCTTGCTCGACCACATGCAGCAAGGGTTAGTTGATTTAAGCTCGCTGCAATTTCTCATCCTCGACGAGGTGGACCGCATGCTCGACATGGGCTTCCTGCCGGATGTGCGCCGCATTGTGGAAAAGTGCCCGAAGGAGCGACAGACGCTTCTTTTCTCAGCTACGATCCCCGAGGAGATTCAGCGCCTCTCGGCCTGGTGCCTGAAAGATCCCGAGCGCATCGAGATCGGCGCGCGCCGCTCGCCAGCTGAGACTGTTTCGCACGCCCTCTATCCTGTTGCGATGGATCAAAAGTTCGACCTCCTCCTAACACTGCTCGAGCGCACAAACTACGACAGCGTTTTGATTTTTACCCGCACCAAGGACGGGGCGGACCGGATTTCGCGTCAGCTCAAAAAAAACAATCACTCGGTTGCGACACTCCACTCCAACCGCACGCAGACAGAACGCGTCGATGCTCTCGAAGGCTTCAAGGGTGGACGGTATGAGGTCATGGTGGCAACGGATATCGCCGCGCGCGGCATCGACATCGCTGGGGTGAGTCATGTCATCAATTACGATGTCCCTCAGCATCCCGAGGACTATGTGCACCGCATCGGCCGCACAGGCCGTGCCCAGACAGTTGGCGAGGCATTCACCATCATGACGGCCGAAGAACTCCCCCATGTTCTGGATATCGAGCGATTCATTGGTCAGAAAGTGCCCCGGCTCAAGATCGAGAATTTCAATTATGTCTATACCGCCCTCTTCAACGAGGACAGTGTCCTCTCCTCGCTCAAAGGCGCGAAGGGCGTGAGGACGCACAAGGGAATGCGTTTCGGGGCAAAAAGGAAGCGCTGATCAGGCGAGGGATTTCTTCGCCAGGTCGAGAACTTGCGCAGGCGTGAGTCCCTGCGCCCTCAGGTCACGGAGGGCGAGTCCGCCAGTGCGTTTGGCGAGGCGTCGACCTTCGGCATCGCAGACAAGCGGGCAATGGAACCAAGCCGGCGGAGTGGCTCCAAGGGCGCGGTAGAGGAGAATCTGCCGGGAGGTGGATGTCAGGAGATCCGCTCCACGGACGACCTCGGTGATACCCATGGCAATGTCATCGACCACCACAGCCAACTCGTAGGCCGGAATGTCGTCACGGTTCCAAACAAGGAAATCCCCGAAGTCGCGCAGGGTGTTTTTTTCGACAGGACCGGCATTTTGATCCAAGAAGGAAATGGATTCCGAATCAGGAACGCGGAAGCGCCAATTCACCCCGCCGGGTTCTTGAAAGGATGCCGCCTCTGCGAGACTGGAACGCCACTCGACCGGAAAAACCGGTTCCTCCTCATGCGGAGCGAGGGATGATATTTCGCGGCGTGAGCGGCGGCAGGGATAGATGAGGCCGGATTCCTTCAACCTGCGCCAGGCCTCGAGATAGAGATGCCGCCGCTGGCTTTGAAACACGGGTTCGCCACTCCACTCGAGACCCATCCAACGCAAATCCTCGATGGCCGCGCGGGCAAACTCCGCCGAACAACGCTGCGGATCGAGATCCTCCATACGGAAAAGAAGGTGTCCACCGGCAGCACGGGCACGCTGGTGGGCCATAGAAAATGTGAGCGCATGGCCGAGATGCAAGTATCCCGTGGGAGTGGGAGCGAGACGACCGGTGTAAATCATGGGAGCGGGATTTTTTTAGAACATCAGGTTGGGAGTGCAAAGAAATCCGAACCTGACTACTAACAAAGGATGCAGGCGCTCGTTGCAGAAACCCTCCGCGGCCGAAAGGCTGCGTTTGCGCTGGAGAAGGAATACATCGAACTTTTCGAGTCGCTCCCGAACGCGAATGTTTTCTTCTCACCGGAGTGGGTCTACTCGTGGTTGCTGAGCCTCGGCCGGAGATACGAGGTGTGTTTCATCACATGCCGGGATGAAGGCCGCTTGGTTGGTGTATGGCCATTTTTTGAGCATCGCATCCCTGTGATCGGAATATCGCTTTTGCCGGTGGGGGCACAAGCGGCAGATCTTTTTGATCCTGTGGCAAGGCAGGATGCCATGGGACCGTTGGTCGAGGCTCTTTGCGAGCTTTGCAAAAACTATAGTTTTGCCTGGATGCCGCTGTTGTCGCTGCAGTTCGCCAATCAGGTGCTTCAACCGGCGATCAAATCAGGCAAGGGACGGCACTTTCTTCGCAAGCGGACTGAGCGCTTTCTTGTCGAGTTGGACAAGTTCAAAAACTTCGAGGATTTCATGCAGATGGTCTTCGGGCCAAAAACCCGCCAGAATCTTCGCCGCAAAGCCCGGCGCCTTGATGAGAAAGGTGAGGTGCAATTCCAAAGCCTGGAGACGCCCGAGGACGTCTCGCCGTGGATCACTAAAGCCATGCAACTCGAAAAAGTGAGCTGGAAAGGCGAAGAGGGCGTGGGAATTTTCAAGCGCGCAACGCACCGGGCCTTTTACCACCTGCTCATGGAAAACCTCGCCGCGCGTGGACGCCTGCGTTTGAGCATCCTTACGGTGAATGACGAACTGGTCGCCTACGAAATCGGCATTCTTGGGACTGACAACTACTGCATGCATGGCACGGCATTTGATCCTGCGATGGCTTCTTTTTCCCCCGGACGGCTTCTCATGCTGAATGTGCTGGAAAAATGTATCGGCGAGAATCGGCGGATCTATGACTTTTTGCAGAACGATCAGGAGTTCAAGCGCCAGGTATCCACGCACGCATCGAGCTTCTGGGACTGGATCGTCTTCCCCCGTTCGCTGCGCGGTGCCCTCTTGCTTGTTCTTGTGCGAACGCTCCACAACTGCAGCGAATGGAAGCGCCGGAGGGCTAAAAAAATAGAAGAGGCCAAACGCAAAGCGGCTGAGAATACCGAGTCGCCGGTGATCGATCCAGAGTAGCGCATTGCATTCACCGCAGCCGAATGTTTCCATATCGCCCGCAATTCCAAAGCATGAAACTTTGCACCGCCTGTAATACGGAGAACGACGACACGCGAGTGTTCTGCCTGGAATGTGGGCACAGCCTGCCCCAGTCCGACCCTACGCCCCTTCTTAAAAAAGCATCTGTGCTGGAAATCATCGACGCTTCCCTCTCAATCAGCTCGCTCCAGGTTTCCACGACCCTTCTGAACGGAGTTTCCGCCAAGTATCCAACGACACATTTTGGTGCAATCATTGGACCATCGGGCTGCGGCAAGACGACCTTCCTGAAACTCATCGCAGGCATAGCGCCGGGCGAGGAGGAAGGGCAAATTTTCTGGAAGGAACGCGACCTTGAGGATGAGGATTTTTCACCTTCGGAGATTGGATATGTGCCGCAATTCAGCATCGCGCATGAAGAACTCACGGTTCGCGAGTGTGTGACATTCGCAATGAGGCTTCGGAGCACCAAGTCCTCCAGCGAGGACATCGACCGCATCCTTGGCGAAGTAGGAATGCAGGAATTCGAAGGGCATCGCGTAGGCGTTCTCTCTGGTGGACAACGCCGCCGGCTGGCTCTGGCGATCGAGTTGACGAGCCGACCGGAGATTCTCCTGTGCGACGAGGTCACCAGTGGACTCGATCCGCAATCCGAGGACGGAATCGTGCGTTTGCTTCACGGGCTCTCGCGCCAACACCAGCGTCTGGTTCTTTCAGTCACACACAGCCTCACACATTTGGAACTCTACGATTCCGTCACGGTTTTCCACGGCGGCTATCTTGTCTACCAAGGGCGGCCGGAATTTTTGGCCCACTACTTTCGCGTGGATTCCCCAGAGGAGGTCTACACGCAGTTGGAATTGCGCGAACCTGCGGAGTGGGCCGCTTCGTGGGTGAAGCACCGGGATGCCCTTCTCGATGCGGCAGGGCCTTTGGAAAAAGAAACGCCTGAGCCTGAGGAGGAGGTTGAACTGCCCGGGTTGGCAAGCCAGTTGCTGACCCTCCTGCATCGCCGATGGATGATTTTTCTGCGATGCCGAGCACAGATTTTGCTTCAACTGGGATTGATTCTCGGATTCCCGCTGCTTGTGGCCGTCTTTGCCTGGAATGGACTCCCTGCCGTGAAAAACCTGAGCATGGGACTCGACCTGAATGTGGTTCAGCAACTCAACGAGGCGAGGGATTTTTTGATCCAGTCCAGCAAGGTTGGGAGTCTGGTTTCGGGGATTGTGATGTTTCAAGTCATCCTGCTGACGCTCATGGGGGCGAACAATTCCGGGCGCGAGATTGCGGCTGAGCGCGGCATTTTTGAGAAGGAGCGTCTCTCAGGGTTGAATCCCCTCGCCTACATCGGCTCGAAGGCAGCCTTCTTCTCGGTTCTCGTGCTGGCCCAATCGCTGTGGATGGGATTTTTCGTCCACCACATCTGTGGATTTCCCGGGGAACTCGGAGGACAGCTTCTCCTCCTCGTGCTGGTGAATGCCGCCATGACCTCCATCTGCCTTGGGATCTCAAGCCTCATGTCAACCCCCGAGCAATCTTCACTGGTCTCGATCTACCTTGTCGGCTTTCAACTGCCACTCTCGGGGGCGGTCCTTGCGCTGCCGGAATGGCTGGGAGCACTGACACGGCCTTTTATTTCCGCCTACTGGAGCTGGTCGGGAATCCTGCAAACCCTCAAATCGGAGCGCTACTACGACATCGTGCAAATGGTGGTCCAGAGTCCTCTTTCGCCTGGGGCTCTCTGCATCCTCGTGCTCGTGGCTCATATTTTTGCGGGATTCATCCTTGCCTGGATGGGATGTGAGCGGCGGCGCTTGGCCTGAGGGCACAAAAAAACCGCCGGCTTTTGGACCGGCGGTCTTTGAGATTTTTAAGAAGCGTCGAGTTATTTGATGTGGGTTGAAACCAGCTTGGTCATCTCGAACATCGTCACTTGGGACTTGCCACCGAAAACAGCCTTGAGCGCGGCGTCGGCGTTGATGTTGCGCTTGTTTTTCTCATCCTGAAGCTTGTGCTTCTTGATGTAGTCCCAGAGTTTTTTGGTGAGTTCACCACGGGATGCGGGAGTGGATCCCACGACGGCCGCGAGGATGGCATCGGGTTGAACGGGTTTAAGAAGAGCGGGGTTGGCTTTGCGTTTGGGTTTGGTCTCTGTAGGCATTTATTTTTTGGGTTGGGTTGATGGGTTTGTGGGTTCGCGAGCAATTGCGCCCGGGGAACTGAAAACTCGTTAGCACCGTGCTTCCGCCCCGTCGAGGGTTTATTTCATGGCTTGCCTGCCCAAAAAATATGCGGCTTGCATTTTTCCCGCTGCGGAAAGATTCTTCGCCGCGCTGAGTCCAATCCCACATACGGGCATCGGATTTTAAGAAATTCAAATAGACTAAAGTAAAAGATGGCGACAACCACACTCGAGCATCCCGACGCATTGGCCCGAAGCTTGAAAGCAATGCAGGAAACCGAAGAAATGCTTGGCGAGAAACTCGTGCTCAACATGGGTCCCTCCCACCCTTCGACGCATGGTGTGCTTCGCATGATTCTTGAACTGGATGGGGAGGTCGTCACCAAGGCGACTCCTGATATCGGCTACCTGCACCGCGGAGATGAAAAAATCGCGGAAAACATGCAATACAACCAGTTCATCCCCTACACGGATCGTCTGGATTACCTTTCCCCCATCGCAAACAATGTCGCCTACGCCTTGGCTGTGGAAAAACTTATGGGCTGGGAACTGCCCCCTCGCGGCAAGGCGATTCGAGTCATCTGCTGCGAATTGGCCCGTATTTCTTCCCACCTTCTCGGCATCGGCTGTCTGGGCATGGATTTGGGCGCTACCTCGGTGTTCCTCTACACCTTCACGGAACGCGAAAAAATCTACAACCTTGTCGAGCAACTCTCCGGCGCGCGCTTCACCACCAGCTACACACGCGTCGGCGGCCAGACCCGCGACCTTCCACCGGCATTTATCGCAATGCTGAACAGCTTTCTCGAAACATTCCCGCCCGCTTTCGAAGAAACCTGCAAACTCATTACCCGAAACCGCATCTTCGTCGATCGATGCAAGGATGTCGGGGTCATCAGCAAAGAAGACGCCATCGGTTTTGGTCTCTCCGGCCCGAACCTCCGCGCCTGCGGCGTTGACCACGATCTTCGCAAAAAACACCCCTACCTGGACTACCAGAATTACGACTTTGAGGTTCCAATCGGCTCGGTTGGCGATAGCTACGACCGCTACCTCGTCCGCCTCGAGGAAGTCCACCAGAGCGTCAACATTCTTAGACAGGTTCTCAGCAAACTTCCCCCCGGTCCGATCAATTGGCACGACCCGAAGAGCACATTGCCCGACAAGGTCGCTGTCCTAACGAAGATGGAGGAACTCATCCACCACTTCATCGTCGCCACCGAGGGCATAGACGCTCCTGCCGGAGAAGTCTATTTCGGGGCGGAAAACCCGAAGGGCGAACTTGGTTTTTACATCTACAGCAAAGGTGGCGGCGTCCCATACCGCATGAAAATCCGGTCTCCCTCGTTCTGCAACATCAGCATCCTTTCCAAGATGCTCCCCGGTTCGATGGTCTCCGATGTCGTTACGATCCTCGGCTCCCTCGATCCCGTTTTCGGAGAAGTGGACCGCTGATCGCAGCCAGAAAGCGGAGGTGCCTGCTCGCCCTGTCCGCATTCAACGATAGAAATTCACATTTTCTTTTTTAAAAAATGACCTTGGCAAATTTGTTATCCGAGTCGCAGATCATCCCGGAAATGGCTTCCAAAGAGCGCTGGGAAGCCATTCGGGAACTGGTGGACCTCCTTGTGGAAGCTGGAAAAGTTGATAAATCCGACCGCGAGGATGTGCTGGAATGCATCCGCCAGCGCGAGGAAACCATGAGCACCGGCATTGGATTCGGCATTGCCATTCCCCACGCGGCCTCCGCGAAAGTGGGCGAGGTCGTGGCAGCCTTCGGGCGCTCCACAAGCGGAATTCCCTTCGAGTCCCTCGATGGCGAACCCGTAAATTTCATTGTCCTTTTCGTTGTGCCAAAGGATCAGTTCCAGACCCACCTGCGCACGCTGGCCGCCATTGCCAAATTTTTGAACGACAAAACAGTTCGCGAAGAACTCTCGAAAGCCCCCTCCTCCGCCGCGATCCTTCAGGTTTTTGAAAACCGCTCCAACAGGGCCTGATGTCAACCCTGCGTGAACTTCTCGCCGCACGCCTGCGCGACGCGCTGATCGCTTGTGGACACGACTCCGCCCGCGCGGATGTCTCTCAAACCGCCGACGCTCGCTTCGGGGATTACCAGGCCAATGCCGCCATGGTCCTCGCTAAGGAAAAAAAGGCGAACCCTCGCCAACTCGCCGCCGAGATCTTGTCAAAGCTCGACCTCAGTAGATTGGCAGCCACTCCGGAAATTGCCGGCGCAGGTTTTATCAACATCCGCCTCGAAAATTCTTTTCTCTCCGAATCCCTCTCGCATCTGGCCTTGGATCCCCGCCTTGGAGTGAGTCCAGCAACGAGCCCGAAAAAAATCCTTCTCGATTTCAGCTCTCCGAATGTCGCAAAGCCCATGCATGTCGGCCATATCCGGAGCACGATTCTCGGCGACTGCCTCGCACGGGTCGCAAGATTTCTTGGGCATAATGTCACGGCCGACAACCACATCGGCGACTGGGGCACGCAATTTGGAAAGGTCATTTACGGCTGGAAGCATTTCTTGAACCGCGACGATCTGGAAAAAGACGCCATCGCCGAGCTGGTGCGCCTCTACCGCGAGGTGACCCGTCTTGAGGAGACGGATGAAAACATCAAACGCACCGCCCGCGAGGAACTCGTGAAGCTCCAGGCGGGCGATCCCGAGAACCTCGCCATCTGGAAGCAAACGGTCGAACTCTCCTGGCGCGAATTCGAAAAACTCTACGACCTGCTCGACATCCGCTTCGACGAGCGCCTCGGGGAAAGCGCCTACAACGACGCCCTCGCCCCGCTCTGCGCCGAACTCGAGAAACGCGGCATCGCGACTACCAGCGAGGGCGCACTCTGCATTTTCTTTCCAGCCGATCCCACACTTGATGGCAAACCGGCCATCATCCGCAAAAGCGACGGAGGTTTCCTCTACGCCACGACCGACCTCGCGACCATCGAGTATCGCATCAAACGCTGGAATCCCGACGCCATCTGGTATGTCGTTGGAGCGCCACAAGCGTTGCACTTTCAGCAAATCTTCGCGGCTGCAAAAATGATGAACTTCGGTTGCGATTTGAAGCACATCGCCTTCGGAAGCATCCTGGGTGAAGACCGCAAGATCATGAAAACCCGCTCGGGTGAGAATGTGGGTCTGGCCGAGGTCCTTCATGAAGCCATCGAGCGCGCACGCCGCATCATTGCCGCACGCGCCGACCAGTTGCCGCCGGAAGAAGCAGAGTCCACCGCACGCTTGATCGGCCTCGGCGCTGTAAAATATGCCGAACTCTCCCAGAACCGGCTTACAGATTATGTCTTCTCTTGGGACAAGCTCCTCGCCTTCGAGGGAAACACCGCCCCCTACCTGCAGAATGCCTATGTCCGCATCCGCTCGATCTTCCGCCGTGCAGAAGAACCGGCCAATCCGGCGGCTCCCGTTTTTCTGAACGAGCCCGCTGAACGCGCCCTTTGTCTCAAGCTCCTCCAATACGCCGAGACGGTTCCGCTCGTGCTTGAGGAGTTCCGTCCAAACATTCTCGCAAACTATCTTTACGAGCTGGCAAATACCTACCACTCGTTCTACGAAGCCTGCCCGGTCATCAAGGCGGATCCCGCCAACCGCGCCAGCAGGCTTCTGCTCAGCGACATCACGGCCCGCACACTCGCCCACGGACTCGGTCTCCTCGGCATCGGCTGCCCGGAGCGGATGTAAAATCCCAGCGGCTCTTCATTACGAAATTGTAACGCTGAAAGATTAGCCAACGCTGTCGAGGTCATCTTAAAACCCCGCCTGCCATGGATATTCTTGCCACCGCCTACACCGATCCAACATTCCTGACCTTTTTCTTCCTTGCCCTTGCCGTGGGCATGGCACTGGGCTTTGAGTTTGTGAACGGCTTCCACGACACAGCCAACGCTGTCGCGACCGTCATCTACACCCACACTCTAAAACCGACGCCAGCCGTTGTGTGGTCCGGCATTTGGAATCTTATCGGCGTGCTCACATCCTCCGGTGCCGTGGCCTTCGGCATCGTAGCCCTCCTGCCGGTGGAATTGGTTCTAAATGTTGGTTCAGCCGCCGGATTCGCGATGGTTTTTTCGCTACTGCTTTCAGCCATCGTCTGGAATGTCGGCACATGGTGGCTCGGACTCCCCGCCTCAAGTTCCCACACCCTCATCGGCTCCATCATTGGAGTCGGCCTCGCAAACGCCCTCATTGGACCAACCCACTCGATCACCGAAGGCGTCAATTGGGCCAAGGCGATGGATGTCGGTCTCGGACTCATCATCTCGCCCATCATTGGATTTGCTGCTGCTGCCTTGCTCCTCATCACGCTAAAAATTCTCGTCCGGAATCCAGAACTCTACAAAGCCCCGGAAGGGCAAAAAGCCCCGCCACTCTGGATTCGCGGCATCCTTATGCTCACCTGCACAGGAGTGAGCTTCGCGCACGGCTCCAACGATGGACAAAAAGGCATGGGCCTCATTGTTCTCATTCTGGTTGGAATTCTACCGGGAACCTATGCTCTGAAAATGTCGGCAGACCATACAGCAGTAGCGGGAATCGCCTCGGAAGCCGCCTCGATCTCACAGGCCTTCGAGCGCGAAGCGGGAAAGAAAATAACCGGCGAACAGGCTAATCAAATCCTGGCGGAATTCATCAAGCCCAAAGGCTCGCCGAGTCCTGATGTCCTCGCGGCCCTCGCCGGTGCATGCGACGACATTTCCAACCGCCTGAAAACCGCAGAGACTTTCCAAGCCCTCCCTCCAAGCCAGCGCGGCGATGTCCGCACCGATCTCTACCTCATTTCAAAATCCATCAGCAAACTCGACAAGGCAGGTCAACTCGACACGGATCCCGCCGTTAAAAAAAACCAACAAGCCATGGCCCGCCATGCCGACCAACTAACCAATTACATTCCCGACTGGGTAAAATACGCCGTCGCGCTCGCGCTCGGACTCGGCACCATGATCGGCTACAAACGCATCGTGAAAACCGTGGGCGAAAAAATAGGCAAGGACCACCTCACCTACGCGCAGGGAGCATCCGCCGAGGCCGTGGCCATGAGCACGATCATGGTCGCCGACCACTTTGGTTTGCCCATCAGCACCACCCATGTCCTGTCCTCGGGCATCGCCGGAACGATGGCGGCAAACAACTCCGGGCTCCAGATGGCCACAGTCCGAAACATCCTCCTCGCATGGGTGCTCACACTGCCGATCTGCATTTTTCTCGGAGCGGTCCTTTTTGCCGGTGCCCTGAACGCGATCGCACTACTTGGCATTCGCTGAACCGCACCGGTCGCGCATATTTGTTGAGAAAACCAGACATCCCCATTCCGCCGCTTTACTTTTCCCTTCTGAGTGGTAGATAAAAATCCAATGCGCCCTCTGTTCTCTTCGGCAACCCTCATTGCGATCTTCTCAGCCTCTGCGGTCTTCGCTCAGACAAACCTCATACAAAATCCAAGCTTCGAGCGCTCCACGCGCACAGCCAATGTCTGGGCTGGAATCAGCGGCTCCGGCATCATCAACGCACCCACCGAAGAAGCCAATGTGCTGGGGGCGGATGGAAAGATCGGACAACAAACCATGCCGGTCTCTGTAAGTGCAGGCGACCTCAACGGCGATGGCCTCAACGATATAGCCATCATGGATGGCCAAGGATTCCTGAGGGTGCACTTCAACACCGGCACGAAGCAGGATTGGAAATTTGGCCCGGCAGAGTTTGCATCCCTCCTGCTGAACCCCCAGCCTTTGAAACTCTCAGCCATTGAAACCGAGGACCCCAAGGATAAGGACAAAGGCAAGCCAACTCCCACTCCCAGGGCAACTCCGCGCCCGGCTGCACTCAAGCCTGGAGTGCCTCAACCACCAGTCTTAACACCGGATCAAATCTATCAACTGCGCCGAGTGCAAAGAATCAACTTGGCCGATCTCTCACGCACCGGAAAACTTGATCTTCTTGTCGGCAACTACGGTGGCGATGTCCTTCTGGTTCCCAATAGTGGTGGCGGAAATCGCCCGGATTTCCGCACTCCGGCTACCTACGAATCCGCTGTCCTGCAGAAAGGGTTCGAGCGCTGGGGAAATGTTTTCGCACCCTATGCAGTGGACTGGGACAAGGATAGCAAGGTAGACCTCCTCATTGGTGAGGGGTCCTACTCTGCGAACAGCATTCACATCTTCCCCGGCAAAGGCATTGGACGCCCATCTCTTGAGCCAGACGATCGATCAGTGCTTGCCTACGGTATGGGTCTCGAACAGCTCTCTCCCTGCGTCGTCGATTACAACGGCGATGGAAATAACGACCTGCTTGTCGCCGAGCGTGGAGGCCGCGTGGCCGTTTACTTAGGAAAAGGCGGCCCTTTCAAACCGGGTGAACCCCTTCCTTTCGACTCGTTCATTACTATTGATGGAGCCCCGCAAGCGCTTCCTCCAAACACACCCGCTCCAGAACCAGGCTCGTCGCTGGATCCAATGGACGCCATGAAAGCCACCAACCTCTTGAACGCGGGCGGAGGCTGCACCATTGATGCCGCAGACTACAACGGAGACGGGCTCTTCGATATGGTATTCGGAAAACGAAGCGGACGCGTTGCGATAGCTATCAATCAGGGCACTGCCACACAGCCCAAGTTCAAAGCGCCAGTGGATATCAAAGTCGAGGACGAGGAAAAACCCATGCTCATGCCTTCGGGATGGGATGTGGATTTTGGCTATGGTCGTGGAAACAAAGGTGGCTATATAACAGCCGTCAAAAATGCCCCTAACAATCCATCCGATTCCTCCTCGACGAAACCAACCGAGGGAGCTTCATTCTTGGAAGCAGGCTATCTGAAACTCGATTACAAGGGCATGGCTCAACCGACTCTGGCCAAACCAAACGAGGATGATTCCAAGGTCATCAAGGTTCCAAATATTTTCACTTTCTCACAGGCACTCACAAATCCTCTGAAAGTTGGTAAAACCTATACCCTCTCCTTCAAAGTCAAAGGAGCGCAAATCAACAACGGCCGCGCAAATCTGCTTTACAGTGGCCTCAAGAAAGTCGGAACCGGCGAGGTCATTTCCAAGGACGAGCGTGGTGCTGTGAAGCGTGATCTCAAAGAAATTCGTGAGAACAAAGTGGAGACGGCAACTTACACCGGCGGCTCAAATTGGGTTGATGTCAAAAAAGAATTTACTGTGAAATTTGATGAGAAAGAACTTGCAGACATACCAGAGACTCAGGGCGGCTTCCTGCGCTTTGTTTTTCAACTGACACCAGGCTCTGGCATCGCGCAGTTTGATGACATCAAGCTCATGGAAAAATAATGCCTCTTGAAACAGGAGGGATTCCCCCTTTTCAATTCAGGCTATGAAGCTGAAAATCTTCCTGCTGTTCGTTTCGGCATGCCTTGTTGGAACCGGCCTCTGGCTCAAATATGAAGAGCGGCAGGAAATCCTCGCTGCCGTCGAAGCCCACAAAAGAAGATGGGTTCCCGATTTCGACCTCGCTGCCGTCTCGGAAATCTTTATCAAGACCAACACGGCATCTCTCCTGATCACCAAGGATGGAGAGACTTGGAACATACAAGGAGAAACGCCACGCAAGGCTGATATCTCGGCCATCGGGCAACTCGTTCAGCGACTGAAGAACCTCAAGCCAGCCGAGGAAATTCCCGCTGGTCCGGCTCAATACGCGGGCTTTGAGGTATTGGAACCGGACGATATTTCCGTAGGCACGGGAACGCTTGTGGAGATTCGAGACAAGAATTCCCGCCGCATCGCAGCGATCATTATTGGCAAGCAATCCTTCGCCCGCCCCGACCCCAAATCGCCATTTCCGCCTGCCGCGAACGGACGCTTCTTTGTGCCCGCCGGTTCCACAGGTCCCGTTGCTGTGGTATCCGAGGGATTTGACTCCATAAAAACCGAACCGGATGCATGGGCGGAACCCAAATAATCGCCCTGTGTCTTAAAAGTATCCTGATGGTAATTGGCACGCCATTTGCTGCGTAGGTGTCACCATGAACACTCTTGCCGCTCTTGAGCAATACAGCGCCCTCTGCGATGAACTGGATCTCTACATGCATGAGGAAAATTCCCACCTTCGTGCAAACGGCAACGACCAAAAACTCTTGGTTGAACGCAAACGCCAGATTTTGGGCAAATTGGAGGAGGCGCTCAGTTTTTTGCGTGCTGCAGGCCCGGTAAAAAGTGCCGATCACGCCGCTTCTGCCGAGGTTCGCAAACGCGTTCTCGCCAAGGTTCTCAAACTTCTTCTTCTGAGCCGGGAAAGCGAACAGTTGCTCTTGAAAAACTCCGTCCGCACCGCACCACGCATGGAAACCCCTCAACCCACACCGGCGAGGTTGGCAACGGCTTACAAAACATCCAAACCTGCCCGCCCCGTTGCGACACAAGCCGAGGGTTCCTGGGTCGTCTGGTGATCAATTCCCGAACCGCTGCCGCGCTACTGTAGGATTCCTCAGCTAGCACAGGCTTGCCGCTGTTCAATCTCACGCCTAATCTGCCCACCGGCTCATGGCTCAACAAACCCTCTCCATCACACCCGGGCAGAAATACAAATTCATCGTCAAATCGGCGGAGGAAGCCGCTGCCGTAATCCGCGAGAAGCTGGGCGAATCCGCTCAAGTCATCTCAGTTCGGCAAGTCGAAGGCGAGGGATTGGCCCGCTTCCTGAAGTCGCCCAAGCTCGAAATCATCGCCCAAGTCCCCTCCGACCCATCCCAATCCCTCCCCTCGCCCGCTCCAGAGACCGCCTCACAACAGGCATCAGAGGCCGAGGAGGATCTCCTTTCCTCAGAGACATCCCAAAGGCGCAAAGCCGCGCGACCACGCAAGGCGCGCAGCCCGCAGGAACCCAAACGCGACGACACGGACTTGGTTCCGGAATCCCTCGTTCGGGCCATGTTCAAAAACCTGCCCACCGGTAGACTTTGGACGATTCTCTCGAAAGCCGGAATACCGGGCGAGTTTCTCGCACAATTCGGCGAGCGTCCCGAATCACGGCAACTGAACGAACAACCGCTGCAGACCGCCATTTCCCACTTCGCCATGCTCATGCGCGACCGCGCGCCAAGCCGCAGCCTCGCCCTCTCAAACCGCGTGGCATTTTTTGGTTCCCCGGGTTCTGGATCGACCACCGCTCTCTGCAAGCAACTCGCCTCGGATATTTTTCTGCGCGGCCGTCAGGCTTGCGTTATGAAGCTCGAAGCGGATGAACCAAACTCCAGCGAAGGACTGGCCATGTTCTGCGAGGCCCTCGGCGTGCAACTCCTCCGCACCCGTGGAGAACTCAAAAAACTCGACGAGGACACAAATCTCTATTTCGACATTCCCGGAATGGTCCTCACTGGAAAAAATGTCCGCCACCTGCAAAAGACCTTCGACGAGCTGGGTATCGAATCCCGCGTGTTGGTCGTGAATGCCGCCTACGAGCGGCAGTTGATCCAGGAGGCCTACACGCGTGCAGGGTCGCTCGGAGCGACGCATGTGGTGTTCACCCATGTCGATGAAATTCCCCGCTGTGGAAAACTCTGGGAGTTCGTCCTCGACGACGGTCTCGTTCCCCTATTCGCCAGCACCGGTCAAAACATCGCCGCCGATTTCGACCGCCACATCATCGATCTCCTCGTCCGCCGCACCCTCTCGGCCGGCGATGAGTGAGCCCGCTCAGGTCCCGCAAAAGGTCTGGTAGACCACTGAACCATCCGGTGAAGCCTCCCGGTAGCCGTTCTTTTCCGGCCCGTCATCAAAAGGATTCGCAAGTGCCGCCAGCAAGCGGTGCAGCGGGACCATATCGCCCGCAGACCCCGCCTCCAGAGCCTCCTCGACTTTATGGTTTCTGGGAATGACGACAGGATTGTGGCAACGCATCCGTTCACGCACTTCCTCAAAACTCTGGCCTTGCCGCCCGAGTCTGACTTTCCAATCCGAATGCCACGCCGGGTCCACAGCCAATACTTGAGCCTGATCCAGCGCACGAAGCGTCTGCGTGTAATCGCTCCGGTTGCGGTGCATTGCCTGGAGAAGCGATTCAATGAGCCCAAGGTCTTCCGCTTCCTCGGTAAACAGCCCCAGCTTCGCGCGCATTCCCGAGAGCCAATACTGCTGAAATTTTTTTGGAAAAATCCCCAACGATTCCTTCGCCATTTCGACGGCCTTGTTTTCATCGGAATCAAAGAGAGGCAGAAGCGCCTCAGCCAACCGCGCAAGATTCCAATGGGCGATGCCCGGTTGGTTGGCGTAAGCGTAGCGCCCGTGGCGATCGATCGAACTGAAAACAGTCGCCGGATCATAGCTGTCCATGAAAGCACACGGCCCATAGTCGATCGTCTCACCCGAGAGCGCCATGTTGTCGGTATTCATCACCCCGTGGATGAACCCGACGAGCATCCACTTTGCGACCAGCGAAGCCTGGCGCTCGATCACCGCCTCCAAAAAAGACCGGTAGCAATCCCCTCCCCCGGCGAGTTCGGGGTAGTGACGCTGGGTGGTATAGTCCGCAAGCGCCCGCAGGGCTTCAGGATTCCGCTCCATGGCGGCAAACTCGAATGTCCCAACCCGAATATGACTCGCAGCGACGCGCGTCAGAACAGCGCCACGCAGCACCTCTTCCCGATAAACCGCCTCGCCAGTAGCAACCACCGCCAGGCTCCGCGTCGTCGGAATCCCCAACCCAGCCATGGCCTCGCTGATAATGTATTCCCGCAACATCGGCCCGAGAGCAGCGCGTCCATCGCCGCGCCGCGAGTAGGGAGTGCGTCCTGCCCCCTTCCATTGGACATCCCACCTCCGGCCATCCGGCCCGATCTGCTCACCAATCAAGATGGCCCGTCCATCCCCCAGCATGGTGAAGTGGCCGTATTGATGTCCCGCGTAGGCTTGCGCAATCGGCTGCGCTCCCTCTGGAATCTCATTGCCCGAACATAGAGCCGCCCCGGCAGGGCAATCGAGCTCCTGCGGGCTCAAGCCCATGTCCTGCGCAAGGGCACTATTGAACACCACCAACTCCGGAGAACCAACAGGCGTGGGATTGACCTGACTGAAGA
The DNA here is from genome assembly GCA_044369905.1 of Terrimicrobiaceae bacterium. Classification (GTDB taxonomy): domain Bacteria; phylum Verrucomicrobiota; class Verrucomicrobiia; order Chthoniobacterales; family Terrimicrobiaceae; genus UBA967. The sequence continues at coordinate 19,726 of JBILWM010000029.1, forward strand.
ACACTCCGGGCAAACGGGCATAGCTGTTGTCAAAGCGCCAACCGGCCTTCGAGAAATCCATCGAGGTTTTCGAGTTCATAAGTTTTCACAATAGTGACCGGATCACCCTTGACGAGGCGGGCGTTTCAAAGACCTCATTTTCTTTCAGACATCGGTTGCCCACCTCGCATGATTCTGCTTTGCTGGCGGGCTCATCATGAATGTCGCTCTGGATTATCAAAAGAATTGTGTCGTGGCCTTGGAAATCGACCTTCCGTCGGACCGAGTCAGCGCGGAATGGAACACCATTTCCAAGGAATTTCAAAAACAAGCCCGCCTGCCCGGCTACCGTCCTGGCAAGGCACCCGCTTCCTTGATTGCCTCTCGTTATGCCAAGGACATCGAAGAAGAGGTAAAAACCAAGCTCGTCGGCGAGGCAATTCGCGAAGCCGTCAAAACAAACAACATCAAAATCCACGCCGTTGATAATGTGGAGAAGGCGGAAATCGCCGCCGACAAGTCCATGAAAATCCTGGCCACGGTCATTCAGACCCCAGATTTCGAACTGCCAAACTACAAGAACATCACCATTGAAGTCGCGAAAAAAACCGTCACCGACGAGGATGTCGAAGGCTTTCTGGAATACCTCCGCGACCCACACTCGAAATTCGACCCGATCACCGACCGAGCCCTCGCCATGGGCGACTACGCCGTGGTGACCTATCAAGGCACGGTGGATGGCGAACCAATCTCCAACATCGCCCCCAAGGCACCAACTCAGATCCAAGGCCGCCGCAACGCGTGGGTTTTGATGGATGAGGGAACCCTGATCCCGGGCTTTGCAAAAGCCATCGAAGGCATGGAAATCGGCCAGGAGCGCACCTTCACTCTCGATGTGCCAGAGTCATTCCCGCTCGAGGAACTCCTCAACCGCAAAGTGACCTATGCCGTCACTCTGCACTCGATCAACACCCGCACTCCTGCACCTCTGAATGACGAACTGGCCGCCAAGATCGAGCCAGGACAAACCCTCGAGGGCCTCCGCAAAAAAATCCGCGAGCGCCAAGAGGAGTCCGCCGAGTATCAATTTGAGATGGCTAAAAAGAACGCCGTTGTTGCAAAGCTGCTAGGCCTCTTCACCTGCGAACTTCCCGAACGCCTCGTCGCCAGCGAGACTGCCTACATCCTCAAAGACATCGTCGGAGAATCACAGGCCCGCGGCATTTCGGACGAGGAAATCAAATCCCACACCGATGAGATCGTCCAAAACGCCTCAAAGACCGCAAGCGACCGCGTGCGTTCGAATTTCCTCCTCACCCGTATAGCGGATGAGGAAAAAATCGAGGAGACTGATGCTGAAGTTTACCAAGCCATTCTTCAAATGGCAGAACGCCAGCAAATGCCTGTCAAAAAACTCGCCGGCGAACTCGCCCGCAGCGGAGGCGTCAACCGCCTTCGCGATCAGATTCGCATCACCAAGGCCCTTGATTTGATTGCCTCCGGTGCTACCGTTACAGAACCTGCCGCCCCGCAAGCGGCCTAAACCGATCTCACACTATGTTAGTCCCAATCGTCGTCGAACAAACTGGCCGCGGTGAACGCAGCTACGATATCTATTCCCGTCTCCTCAAGGATCGCATTATCTTCATCGGAACCCCGATTGATGACACAGTGGCGAACCTTGTTATCGCGCAACTTCTTTTCCTTCAAATGGAAGACGCGAAAAAAGACATCAACATCTACATCAACTCGCCCGGCGGTTCCGTGACTGCCGGACTCGCGATTTACGATACGATGCAATTCGTGACCTGCGATGTGAACACCTATTGCATGGGCCTCGCAGCCAGCATGGGTGCGGTTCTGCTCTGTGCAGGCACAAAAGGAAAACGCTACGCGCTCCCGAACTCGGACATCATGATCCACCAAGTCTCCGGCGGAGCCAAAGGCCAAGCCAGCGATGTGGAGCGCCAAGTCGAGTTCATGTTCAAGCTGAAAAAGCGCCTCAACCGCCTTCTCTCACACCACACAGGCCAAACCGTCGAGCAGATCGAACGCGATGCCGACCGCGACAACTACATGACCGCTGATGAAGCCAAAGCCTACGGTCTCGTGGATGAAGTCGTGAAGTCCCGCAAGGACATCAAAGACATTGTTGAAACCGTAAAAGCCGCCGAGTAGTCCCACTCTCAATGGCGCGCCCGAACAATCTCACCATGTGCTCTTTCTGCGGAAAGAGCCAGGCCGAAGTCCGCAAACTCATCGCCGGTCCCGGCGTCTATATTTGCGACAGCTGCATAACCATTTGCAGGGGAATCCTGGAAAAGGAACTCAAAGACGACTCGCGAAAAAACAAGCCGTCCCTCCGCGTTCCCAAGCCCGCTGAGATTAAAAAACTGCTCGACCAGCATGTTATCGGACAGGACACCGCTAAAAAGGTGCTCGCGGTCGCCGTGCACAATCACTACAAGCGCCTCACACAGACCTCGACAGGCTTGCTGGAGATGGATCACCTCAACGATGTGCAGATCGAGAAGAGCAATATCCTCCTGCTCGGCCCGACCGGTTCCGGCAAAACCCTCCTCGCCCGCACACTCGCACAAGTGCTCGATGTGCCGTTTGCCATCGCCGATGCCACCTCCATCACAGAGGCAGGCTATGTGGGAGAGGATGTCGAAAACATCATTCTCCGCCTCCTTCAAAGTGCCGACTTCGATGTGAAGCGCTGCGAGATGGGCATCATCTACATCGACGAAATCGATAAAATCGGACGCAAAACCGACAATGTGAGCATCACTCGCGATGTCTCCGGCGAAGGCGTTCAGCAAGCCCTTCTCAAAATTCTCGAAGCCGCTGTCTGCAATGTCCCACCGCAAGGCGGACGCAAGCATCCGCAGCAAGAATACATCCAGATCAACACCGAGAAGATTCTTTTCATCTGCGGCGGTGCCTTTGTGGGTCTCGAAAAAATCATCCAACGCCGACTCGGCGGACGCACCATGGGATTCAATGCCCCGATTGCGGCAGCCACAAACGAATCCAACCGCGCTGAAACCCTCAAGATGGTAGAACCGGAAGATCTCATCAGCTTCGGCCTCATCCCGGAATTCATCGGACGCCTTCCCGTTGTTGCAACTCTCGAGGAGCTCAACGAGGACCAGTTGGTCTCCGTGCTCACTGAGCCGAAAAACGCGATGACCAAACAATACGCGAAACTTCTCGGCATGGATGGCGTCACGCTCAACATGACGAAGGACGGCCTGCGCGCACTCGCCGCAGAAGCCATCAGCAAAGGCACAGGCGCACGGGCCCTGCGTTCCATGATCGAACGCATCATGCTCGATGTCATGTTTGATTGCCCAAGCCGAGACGACATCTCGGAGGTCACAATCAACCGCGCCGTCGTCGAGGGAAAAAAATCCCCCGTCCTCCGCCGAAAGCAGGAAAAAGACGCCGCCTAAGCGTCCCCGCCTGATACTTGATCCGTCCGATCCGTCTAATCCGTCCGATCACCCTTAATTAGAATAATTCTTGATTAGCCATCGGGCGCGACTATGTATTCCTGCTTTCTATGAACAAGACGACCCAACCCGCCTACGAAGAAACGATCAGCCACAGCGGCCATCGCCTCACCCCGCAGCGGCGCGAGGTTTACAATGTGCTCCTCGAAGACCGTAACCATCCCACGGCCACCGAGGTTTTCATAAAGGCCAAGAAACGAGTCCCCACGATTTCGCTGGCAACCGTCTACAACTGCCTCGAAACCCTCGTGGAGTGCGGTCTCGCCAAACAGGTGAATGTCGAACGCGAAGCCACCCGCTACTGCCCGAACCTCTCCGAACACGGCCACTTCGTCTGCGATTCCTGCGGCATCGTTTCAGATATCCCCGTCGCCAAAGGCGGGTCACTCACCCAGTTTCTCAAAGTTCCCACCGGATTTAGCGTTAATCATTCCGAAATCACACTCCGCGGGACCTGCCCGGCCTGCAAAAAAACCACACACATCAAACCATGAGCCTCAAAATCGAAAACCTGCACGCAAAAATCGGAGACCGCGAAATCCTCAAAGGACTCAACCTTGAAATCCCGAAGGGCGAAGTCCATGCCATCATGGGCAAAAACGGCTCCGGCAAATCGACGCTCGCCAAAGTGATGGCCGGACACCCCGACTACGAGGTCACAGGAGGAGAGGTTCTTCTCGACGGGCTCAATCTTTTTGAAATGGAGGAGCCCGACCAGCGCGCCCGGGCGGGACTCTTTGTTGCATTCCAATACCCGATGGAAATTCCCGGCGTGACCATTGCGAATTTCATCCGCGCAGCACTCCAGGCGCGCCTGCCCGAGGGCGAGCAACTCGATGCCGTGGAGTATTACCATCACCTCTACGAGAAGATGGACATGCTCAAAATCGACCGCAAATTCACATCCCGCGCGGTCAACGAGGGTTTCTCCGGCGGAGAGAAAAAGCGCTGCGAGGTTCTTCAAATGGCCATGCTCAATCCCGTCTATGCCGTCCTTGATGAAACGGACAGCGGACTCGACATCGACGCCTTGCGCATTGTCTCTGAGGGAGTGAACGCCATGCGCAGCCCAGAGCGTGGACTCCTCGTCATCACCCACTACCAGCGACTGCTCGACTATATCGTGCCGGATGTGGTGCATGTGATGGTCGACGGCCGCATCGTGATGAGCGGAGACAAGACACTCGCTCACAAACTCGAGGCCGAGGGCTACGACTGGGTCGAAAGAGAACTGCTCCAAAAAGCCTAATTTTCTCCGGAGGACAAAACCATGGAAACCAAACCTGATCTCAATATCGACCGCTCGGTCGGTGACTTCCACTACGATGTCGACTACGAATTCGACGCCGGCATCGGTCTCTCGGAAAAAACCATCGACTACATCTGCGATGTCAAAAAAGACCCCGACTGGATTCGTGAATTCCGCAAGGAAGCCCTTCGCAAATTCAACTCCATGCCCATGCCGACCAACTGGGCAAGCCATGACCTGGACAACATCGTATTTGAAAATATCCGCTATTACCTCTCCCAAGGAACCCAACCGAAGCGTTCGTGGGATGATGTCCCAGAAGATGTGAAGCGCACCTTCGAACGACTCGGCATCCCCGAGCAGGAACGGAAATTCCTCGCCGGCGTCGAGGCCCAATTCGACAGCGAGGCCGCCTACTCAAATATCAAGGCCGCCGTCGGCGAGCAGGGCGTTATTTTTGTGGGTTCCACCGAGGGACTCCATAAACACCCCGAGATTTTCAAGAAGTGGTTCGGAAAGGTCATCCCCACGGGTGACAACAAATTCTCCGCGCTCAACAGCGCCGTCTTCTCAGGCGGATCGTTCATCTACATCCCACCGGGAGTGAAGGTGAAGCACCCGCTGCAGGCCTACTTCCGCATCAACGCTGAAAACTTCGGCCAGTTCGAACGCACACTCATCATTGCCGATGAAGGCAGCGAGGTCATGTATATGGAGGGGTGCACCGCCCCGAAATTCGAGACCTCCACACTCCATAGCGCCGTCGTGGAACTCGTCGCCCTCAAGGGCGCAAAAATCCAATACATCACCGTCCAAAACTGGTCGGCGAATGTTTTCAACCTCGTCACCAAACGCGGCCTCGCTCACGAGGAAGCTGAGATCAAATGGATCGATTGCAACATCGGCTCCCGCCTGACGATGAAATATCCAGGTGTGATCATGAAAGGCCGCAAAGCCCGTGGCGAAGTGATCTCGATCGCTCTCGCTGGCGACGGACAACACCAAGATACCGGTGCGAAGATGGTCCACGCCGCAGATGAAACCACGAGCAACATTGTCTCCAAAAGCATCAGCCTGGGCTCAGGACGCTCGACCTACCGCGGCCTTGTGCAGATCGGCCGCCATCTGAAAGGCTGCAAAAACAACACCGAGTGCGACGCCCTGCTTATCAACACCGAGAGCCGCACGGATACCTACCCCGCCATCACGGTGCGCGGAAAGGAAAATGCCTGCCAGCATGAAGCCTCAGTCAGCAAGATCAGCGCGGAGCAGATTTTTTATATGCAGCAGCGCGGCATTTCCGAAGCTGCGGCAATGAGCCTCGCGGTGAATGGATTCGTTAACGACCTCGTCCAACAATTCCCCATGGAATACTCAGTCGAGCTGAAGCGCCTCATCGACCTCGAAATGGAAGGATCCGTCGGTTGATCCGGGGAACGCAAATAATGAGCAACACACTTGAAAATCCCGCCAACGCGACAAGCGCATGGCCAGCCTGGTTCGCCGCCGAACAATCCCATTCCCTCGCGGAATACGAGAACTCCCCCACCCCGTCCCGCAAGGATGAGGCATGGCGGTTCGCCAACCTCAAGGCCCTCGACCTTTCCTCGTTCATCGAGACCAAACCCGTCGCCAGCGAAGGACGCCTCATCAACGCCTCCATCGGACTCGCCCAGACATCCGCCAAGCTCGTCCTCGGCAACAACACCCTTCTCCATCGCGAGTCGTCACTGCCTGCCGGTGTCATTTTTGAAACACTCGAAGCAGCAGCCACCAAGCACGCCGACCTCTTCAAAAAATACTTCATGGCCCATCCCGTGGAACTCGGCTCCCGCAAATACGCCGCCCTCCACAAAGCTCGCGTCGCCGGCGGAGTCTTCCTCTTCGTGCCAGCCAACACAAGCGTCCAACTTCCCATCGAAATCTTCCAATGGGTCGAAGGCGCCAACGCCTCCGTTTTCCCTCACACGCTCATCGTGTGCGGCGAGAACAGCAGCGTCACCGTCGTGGACTACTTCAAGTCCGCCGACAAAAACGCATCCCTCGCCTGCGGCGTCAACGATCTCCACCTCGCACCAGGAGCCAAGCTTACCTATGTCTCCGTCCAAGACTGGTCGCGCGAGACGACCGCCTTCCACCTGAATTCCACATCGGTGGACCGCAACGCGACCTGCACCGCCCTCATCGCAAACTTCGGCGGCGGATTCGTGCGCGGCGAAAGCCTCAGCCGCCTCGTCGGTGAAGGCTCACGCAGCGAGATGTTCTCCATCAATCCCGTGGAAGGAACCCGCGAGATCGACCAACGCACCCTGCAGGACCATGTCGCGCCCCACGCCACCAGCGATCTACTTTACCTCAACGCCCTCGACGACAAGTCCCGCACCATTTTTGCAGGACTCATCAAAGTCGAACCCGGCGCAAAGGGCACAGACGCCTACCAAAAGGTCAAAAACCTCATCCTCAGCGACGACGCCGACCCAAACTCCATGCCCGGCCTCGAAATCTTGAACGACGAAGTCCGCTGCAGCCATGGAGCCACCAACGGCCCTGTGAGCGATGACGAACTCTTCTACATGGCCGCCCGCGGAATCCCCCGCGACAAAGCCCGCCGCCTCATCGTCAACGGCTTCTTCAACAGCCTCCTCGCCCGCCTCGAAAACGAAAGTCTTCGCACGCATCTAGAGCAACTCCTGGCAAGGCGTCTCGCCATTTCTTGAAACCCCGCAAACATTCAAAGAAACAACCGCATGAGCACAGTCCACGAAATCGAAAGCGCAGTGCAAAATCTTTCAAGATCTGATCTGTCGAGTTTTCGGAATTGGTTTCTTGAATTCGATGCGGAAGCTTGGGAGAAACAATTCGAAGAAGATGTTGGTGCAGGAAAACTTGATGCCCTTGCTGATGAAGCAATCAAAGACCTGCGCGAAGGCCGTTGCACTGATTTGTGAAAAACCGGGCCACCCCCAAGTTTTGGCGATTTTACGAGGAACTTCCCCATGAGATTCAAAAGCTCGCAAATGAAAACTACGAGCTGCTCAAGTCCAATCCCCGCCACCCTTCTCTACACTTCAAAAAAGTTGGAAGAATGTGGTCCGTCCGCGTGGGCATCCACTATCGTGCGACTGCTGTAGAGGATGGGCAGGATATTGTCTGGTTCTGGATTGGACACCACAGTGAATACGATAGGTTAATAGGTCGTTTCTGATGATTTTGTTCATCCGAACGAGATAACCTACTCCGCTTAACTCCGGCGATCCGCAGCGGGCAGGGTGATTTCGTAGACCGTGCAAGCTCCTTTGCCCGCTCCCTCGTGGGGCTCGATGCCGAGTTCCTGATAGGCGCGCTCCAAGGCATCGGGATCATTTCGCAGTTCGGGGTAGATTTTTTTCAAGCGCTCCTTCACCCAACGCTTGGCGATTTTTCGTTCCAAGGGGTGAAGAGGCTCCTCTCCTTGCAGGCTTTGACGCAGGAATTCGAGGAACGCAAGCTTCATAGGCGTCCCATGAAATGCAGGGTATTTGCCGCGAGGAAGAGGGCATTGAGAACCAGCAAAACCGCCCCTGCAGGCGACCAGCGCGTGAGCTTCATGTCCGTATCCTCAGGATAGATTCTCGCCAGAAAGAAACCAGCAAGCGCGAGAGAAGCAAGTCCGATAACGCCGGGTAGAAGGGCTGCTCCCTCGCCCCATGGATTCCAGAGCCACCAGAGCCGTGCCTCCGAAAGAAAGACCGATCCATTGAAGACCGTCGCGGTGAAAGCTCCGCACACCGCAACGGCGAGCGCAGTCGAGCCAAGGCCCGGACAAGCCACAGCCAAAGTGCGCTGGCAAAGGGTAAGAAGGCAAAAAGCCAGCAGCGGCGGTAGAAGCGGAAAAACATTTCCCACGCGCAGGGGCGATGGACCCGTAAAACGAACAGGACCCAGAGGCCATCCACTCAAGGCCGTCAGCAAAATCATTCCTGCAAAGACAACAAGCACAACCCCTGCGACCATGCGTGCTCGCGACAAGCCGCCGACTTGCACCAGACCGATATAAGCGAGAAGCGCCAACACCAAAACCCACACGGCATCCCACCAAGGCTGCGAACCCGCTTCCTGAAAAAGCAAAACGCCACCTCCCACCGTCCACAACCCACAAACCCAGACAATCGCTCCACTCATATCCCCGCCCCCTGCTGGCGCTCCAGTCTCCGCCGCTCACGACTTTTGAAAACAGGTAGCATCACTGCATAGCTCACCGCAGCCGCCGGAGCAGAGAGAAACATCGACCCCAGAAGCATCGGGAGCCCAATTGTAAAAAATGTCGTCCACTTCATCAGCTCGTGAATATGAAATTCCGTCACTGAAGCAGGATGCGCAACCCCGTCGAAAAATCCAAGAAGCTTGGAGCCGATGGCATACTCGATTTCCAAGAGCACGGGCCAAAAGGGAGTCACCACATCATGCAAAGAAACGGCAATCACAGCGGCAATTGGATTGCAGCGAAGAATATAAGCCGCCCCTACACAGAGAAGGGTCTTGAGACCGAACAGCGGGGTGAATCCCATAAACATCCCGATCGCCACCCCGCCGGCCAGCGAGTGCGGGGCGTCATGCAAATTCAGCAACTTCGAAACAAGCGAGCTGAAATACACGGCGATTTTCTTGAACACGCCCGCACCCTAGCACCAATCCCCCCGCCGGAGAAAACCGAAATCCACAACAGCGTGCGGCGAACCAAAATTTTGGACGATCGTCCAAATTTTTGGTTCGAGGGAGTTGGAATACGCATGAGCATTCCCTTGCAAAGAAGGCAGCATGGCTCCAGTTTTTAGCCTGTGAAAATTCTCATCTGTGCGGCTGTGGCATTTTTGTTTCCGGCGCTTGGCACCGTCCGTGCGGCCTTGGAGGTTGTTTGCACGACCGGCATGGTGGCGGACCTCGTGCGCGAAGTCGCGGGGGAACGGGCGAAGGTAACGACCCTAATTTCTGACGGCATCGATCCACACCTCTACAAGCCCACGCGTGACGATGTGGCGAGGTTGCTGAAGGCGGATGTCATTTTTTACAACGGTCTCCATCTGGAGGGCCGCATGGAAGCGACTTTTGAAAAGATGCGCCAGCGCGGCAAGCAGGTGTGCGCTGTGACCTCCTCGATTCCACCGGAAAGGCTATTGAAGGAAGGTAATGCCGAGGATCCCCATGTGTGGATGGATCCGCTTGTGTGGGCTGGATGCATCGAGGCTGTGGAGACAACCTTGGCTCAGGCAGACCCGCAAGGCCGGGAGATTTTTCAGGCAAATGCCGCACGCTACCGCGCCACGCTCGAAGCTGTTTCGGAATGGATTCGCTCCGCCATTTCCACAATCCCCGATGGACAGCGTGTGCTCATCACAGCGCACGATGCCTTCCAATACTACGGACGCGCCACCGGGCTTCAAGTGATGGGTTTGCAAGGCCTGAGCACGGAATCCGAAGCCGGTGTGGCGGACATCAACCGCATTGTCGATGAGATCGTGAAACGCCAGATACCGGCTGTGTTTTTCGAGTCCACCCTCTCTGAAAAAAACATCCGCGCGGTCATCGAAGGCGCTGCCGCGCGTGGCCAGACGGTGAAGCCGGGGGGGATGCTTTATTCGGACTCGCTGGGAGCGACTGGAACGCCGGAAGGAACCTGTGAAGGAATGCTCAAGCACAACACACGCACCATCACCAAAGCGCTCGGAGGACATGCCCCATGAGCGACCGTCCTCTGGAAATCCGCTCACTGAATGTGGCCTACCATCGCAAAATGGTTCTATGGGATGCCGACCTCTCGATCCGTCCCGGGCGTTCGACGGCCATCGTGGGACCCAACGGAGCCGGAAAGAGCACCCTACTCAAAGCCGCACTGGGCCTGATTCCCACCGCCTCGGGTGAGGTTCTTTTTTATGGCGAGCCTCTGAAAAAAGCCCGTTCGCGCGTAGCCTATGTGCCGCAACGGGAGAGTGTGGACTGGGATTTTCCCGTGAGCGCGAGGGATGTCGTCGCGATGGGCCTGTATAAAAAAATCGGCTGGTGTCTGCCGGTGCGCCCGCGTCACAAGCGCATGGCGGACGAGGCGCTTGCGGATGTGGGCTTGGCCGACTTTGCCGGGCGGCAAATCAGCCAACTTTCCGGGGGGCAACAGCAGCGCGTCTTTCTGGCTCGGGCTCTTGCCCAGAAGGCGGAACTGCACTTGATGGATGAGCCTTTTGCCAGTGTCGATGCGGCAACAGAACAGGCGATTCTCACTTTGCTCAAGAAACTCAAAGACCAAGGAGGAACTGTCGTCTGCGTCCACCACGACCTGGATACGGTGGCCGAGTATTTCGATGATGTCGTTCTTTTGAATATGCGGGTGGTGGCACAGGGAGCGGCCTCCGAAGTTTTGACGCCTGAAAATCTCCGCAAAACCTACGGGGCGCGGTTGACTTTATTGGATGAGGCTGTGGTCGATCTCTCCCGCCCCGGTGCGCCCAGGGAATCCTGACGATGGAATCCTTCTGGCGCGTCCTATTGCTCCAAGACCACAACACGCGGGTCGTTCTGGCCGGCGCCTGTCTTTTTGGGGCGGCAGCGGGACTTGCGGGAACATTTCTCCTCCTTCGTAAGCGCTCCCTGCTCGGGGACACCCTCGGCCACGCCACGCTGCCAGGCATCACCTTCGCCTTTCTGCTGGCAGGCACATTTGGCATTTCCCCGAGATCTTTTCTCTGGCTCGCCATGGGCGCCACAATCTCAGGCGTGGCTGGAATGGGAGCCGTTTTGCTGATCCGAAAAATGAGCCACCTCAAGGATGATGCCGCTCTTGCCATAGTGCTAAGTGTTTTTTTCGGCGCGGGCATCGCCATGCTCAGCGCCATTCAACAACTCCCAGGCGGCCAGGCGGCGGGTCTGGAGCGCTTGATTTATGGGAATCCGGCCTCGATGACCTCGGGCGACGCCTGGTTTGTGCTGTTGGCTTCGCTGCTGGTTGCAGGCGTGTGCGGGTGCCTTTTCAAGGAATTCACCCTGCTTTGCTTCGACGAGCCCTACGCGCACACGGCGGGTTGGCCAGTTCGTTCGCTCGATGCCTTGCTGATGGGATTGGTTGTATTGGTAACGATTGTAGGTCTTCAAACAGTCGGCATCCTTCTTGTCGTAGCCCTGTTGGTTATTCCTCCATCCGCCGCCCGTTTTTGGAGCGACGACCTGCGCGCCATGGCATTGGTCGCGGCAGGCGCGGGTGCTCTCAGTTCGCTGGTGGGTGTCATTGCCAGCGCTTTGCTTCCCGGCTTACCCACCGGAGCCCTTATCGTTCTGGCGTCTGCTTTTTTCTTTGGCCTGAGCCTGCTCCTTGGAAAGAAGCGCGGTCTTATCATTCGTCACCTGCTCGAGCGGGAGGCATCGCGTCGATTGCGGCGGGAGCATGTTTTGCGGGCGATTTTCGAATGCGCTGAGGAGGGGCAGCCGGTTGTCGCTCTCGAACAGGTTTTGGCAAAGCGCCCATGGAAAAAAAGCGAACTCACAGCCGAGATCGCACAACTCACCAACGACGGACTCCTCACCACCGACCCCAGCGGCGCAAACTTTCAGTTGAATGGTCGCGGCGACAGCGAGGCCAGAAGGCTGGTGCGCAATCACCGCCTCTGGGAAATCTATCTTCTCAACCACGCGGATGTCGCCCCGGCGCGGGTGGACCGCGATGCCGACCTTATCGAACATGTGCTCGACCAGCGCCTGGTTGATGAGTTGGAGGACCTGCTCGATGAAAAAGCACGCGAGCGGCTGGTGCCAGGCAATCCTGAAAAAAACCTGCCATGATCTGGACCGAGCTCGACACATGGATTGTTCTCACCGGCGCGTTGACCGCCATGGCCTGCGCGGTGCCCGGTGTTTTTCTTCTGCTCAACAAACAAAGCATGCTTGGCGATGCCATCAGCCACGCCGTGCTGCCTGGCTTGGCAATTGGTTTTCTGGTTTCCGGCACGCGGGATCCCCTCCCCATGTTCCTTGGAGCAATACTCGCTGGGCTTTTCACGGGCGTTGTCAGCGGGGTCATTGAACGCCGTGGCCGCGTCGAGTCAGGCGCCGCGCTTGGCGTTGTTTTTTGCAGTCTCTTTGCTCTCGGACTCATTCTGATTCGCATCGCGGCCGACCATGTCGATCTCGATCCCGGATGCGTTCTG
>JBILWM010000095.1:0-10216 GCA_044369905.1 Terrimicrobiaceae bacterium
ATGAAGCTCCGATGACCGAATGTAGCCCTGCAAAAATCAAAAGACCCAGTTTTTTAAAAATGAGAAATCCGGATTTTGGGAGCTTCAGATTTTTAACTCCGACAGGCTGCTAGGACGATTCCGAAGAACTGGAAGGAATACACCGGAAAGGTTACCGGGAAATCGGATCGTCTTTCAAACAAGCAATTCTGGCCAGGCACGCGCTATGTGCAAGTGGCAATCCTACCGGGAAAAGGAGCGAATGAACGCTTGCTTGTAGACAACATCAAACTCGAAGAGTTTGTGCCGTGATCCTGAGTTAAACAATAAAATACACTCAAAAACAACCAAATCAGTATTCTATAAAATGAGCATTCCTGCCCTTGAGCGTTCTGTTTACCAGACCCTGAAAGTCGGAGATTTTCCGGCCAACTTTTTTGATCTCGTGCCGCAAAGCGCGGTTCGGGTGAGTGATTTTCCGTTCAAGTCGAGCCACAACTCGATTTGGGATTTCACCAGCACGCCCGACGGGCGGATGTTCACCTCGCTCTGCAATGAATATATGAGTTCGGCCTCGGCCCAGCTCTACGAGTATGTTCCGGCCACCGGCGAACTGAAGTTCTGCTTCGACACCGGAGTGGAAACCCTCATCGGGCCCCGTGAGATTCCGCCGAGCAAGATCCACACCTCCACGCATGCGATGCGGGACGGGCGGCTCATCATGGCGACCCATACGACGAGTCCGTCGCCCGTCCACAAGTATTGGCTATTCCGCAACTACTACTCGCACCAGTGGGAAGGATTCCCCGGCTCGCATCTGCTGGTCTATGATCCCAAGAACGGCGATGTCCGCACGCTGGGCATCCCGGTGCCGCGCGATAGCATCTACGGGTCGGCCTACGATCCCCGCCACCACGCACTCTTTTTCACCACCTTCCTCAAGGGACACCTCTGGCGCATGGATCTCACGACCAAGGAGCTTCGCGACTTGGGTCAAATCACCGAGATGGCATCTTGGTCGCTCGCCCGCGACACGGAGGGAGCCATCTATTCTACTTCCAGCCGCTCCGGCCACATCTGGCGAGTCGATCCCGACACCTGTGAAGTCGAGGACCTTGGCGTGGTGGTGTCCGACACCGACCCGAATCCCGCGAGCAAGGGGCAGCGCGTTTTGGCATTTCATGCCAACGGACCCGATGGACGGCTCTACATGACCTTCCATTTTAGTGACGACCTTTTTGCCTTGGATCCGAAGACCAAAAAGATCGAGCGCATCGGCAGTCTGGTTCCGCCGGAGCTGCGCCCCACCTCAGGCCAATGCATCCGCCAAAGCGCGGGCATTGGCTTCGATTCCAAGGGCGTCGCTTGGTATGGCCTCTGCAACCACTACAATCCCAACATCGGCATGCATGTGATGCTCTGCCGTTGGGATATCGCCGCTGGCGGCGAGCCGCGCAAAGTCGGCCTGCTGGGTCGTCCCGGCCGGGTCATCAGCACCGTGAGCGAGTTGGTGATGGATTCCAAAAACGATGTGCTCCACTTCGCTGACACCAACTACATGGAAGATGCGGCGCATGTCCTGGCCGTCGATCTCAAGACCGTGGAGCGCGATTGGGATCTGCCCCGCGTGGTGGCCGACGATGTCCACCCCTACATGCTCTTTACGGATGCGGCGACCATTCACTCCGACCCGCAGTTCGCGGAAAAATCCGACAAGCTGCATCATTTCGCCGCCGAGATGTATGCCATGCGCAAGGAGATCGAGAAAAAGTCCGACGGCACCGTTCACTCGGAGTCCGTCGGCGCCGTTCGCGTCTGGGAGCGCCTCGGGCGCGGCAACGGCTCGGTGCGCGCGTTGCGTTGGGATACCGACGGAACCTTGCGTGCCTGGTGCGGTGGACGCACGGGCGCGCTGCGCCAAGGCGTAGCCATCCGCGACGGGAAACTGGAAAATGTCGTCTCCCTCACGGGCGCCGGATCCGAATGGACGGCTCCCGATGTCTCGGGTCTCGCCTCACTGCCCGCTTCCGTGGCCACCGTGACCTTGCCTGCAAGACAAGGCCGCCAACTCCTCGCCAAGCCCTCCTGCTGGGCGGAGTGGAATGATGGCTGGGTGCTGGTCGGCACGCTCGATGGCTTGGTCGCCAAGGTGCATCTGAAGAGCGGACGCGTGTTTGCCCTCGGTTCCACCGGACCTCAAGGTCCGGTGCATCAGATCGTCACCAATGCAGACCGCACACGCGCTTTCGGTGTGGCTGGGGATACGATGGATCTCGGTCATGTCTTTTACTTCGACGATGAAGGCGGTCTGCGTGAGATCGGTCGCACATTGGCGGGAGTTCCCGGCTTGCCGGGCATCACCGGCAACACCGAACCCTGCTGCGTCGCCCTCTCGCCCGATGGTCACACACTGGCCATCGGCGCGCTCGACGAACTCGGCACGGTCTATCTCTACAAAAACCCGGTCACCGTGTGAGCCGGGTTCTAGGCCGCTATAAATATCCCAATTCCTGAAGATTTCAAATCATCGAAATCTCAAAATCAACCCCAATGAAACTCCAATCAATGCCCAAGCATGTGCTCGCATTTGCGTGTGCTGCAGGCATCAGTTTCGTTCCTTGCCAGGCTTCTCCAGCCGATGATGCGGCGGATGCCGCCCGGATGGCCACCCAAGCGAACCTCTCATTCGAGCAGGCGGCGGGTCCAGAGACGCAATATGTCATTGGATTCAAACGCGATCAGCGCCTCCCGTGGGTCAGTCTCCTTGGGGGTAGGAAAGACTGGCCCGCTGGCTGGCTGGTTAGAAATCTTACCGATAAGGAGGGCAAGCGGACGCTTGTTTTGCCGAAGCGTGAGGAGGTGAAAACAGCCGCCGCGCCGTTCGCTTTGGTCGAGGGTGCTGGTCGCGATGGCAGCAAAGCCTTGCAGATCAACGGTGATCCCGCAGGGCGCGTCTTCACCATGGGCGAGGTCGGTTTCCCAATCGTCCCGCTGAGGAATTGTTTCAAAGGGAAGGAAATCGAGATCGAGTTGAAGGGCTGGGTTAAAGGCGAGGACGCAAATGTTTCGGACAAAAGCCGGATCGGTTTGGAATTTTCCCAGCACAGCGCGCTGGAACACGGTTCGCGTGCGAGCAGTGTGGAAAGGATTCCGACCGGCACCTTCGACTGGACGCCGATCAGCGTCAAAGCAAAGGTGCAGCCTGAAGCCGGTCGTTGGGTGCGTATCGTGATTGATGCCGCTGGCAACACCGGAAAGCTCAGCTTCGACGATTTCTCCCTCACCATCAACGGCGAGGATGCCTTCGCGTTCTTGGCGAAATTGCGCGATTGGCGGGACGGCACCACCGCGAACGCGCGCCTTCAAGCGACTCTTCCCGAGTCGGTCATCTGGACGGAGGATCCCTCGCAGAAAGTGTTCGGCTGGAGTCGTCCACCCGAGCGGGCGGCCAGCCCCGGCATCGAGCTCTCCGCTGCCAAGGGAGAATACGAATCTTTCCAGATCGCCTTCCAGCCATTGAAGGATCTGGAAAACATCACGGTTGCCTTCTCGGATCTGGAGGGGCCGCGCCCATGGTATTATTTCGGCAGGCCGGTCATTCCCAAGGCTCAGCTTGAAGTCCGCGAAGTCGCCTTGGTCAAGCGTTCACAGCAGTGGGATTTTATCGATCACACCGGAATGATCCCCGATCCGTTGCGTCCGGACAAAAGCTTCACATTCAAAGCCGGAGCCAGTCGTTCGCTTTGGGTCACGGTTCATGTCCCGCAGGACACGCCGGCAGGGGAGTATTCGGGCTCGATCAAAATCGGAGGTCCGCCCAATCTGGATATGCCTATCAAGCTGAAGGTGCGGAATTTTGCCCTTCCAGAACTCACCAGCTTCAACCTGGATGCAGAGATCAAACCGCGCACGATTGCCCTTTACGACAAACGCCCATGGTTGGAGGCGATGCGTGATTATTTTCCGGACATGGCGGCCCACCGCGCTCGGATCACCAACTTCGAGGTCTTCCCGATTCCCGTGATCAAGGACGGCAAGGTCTCACTCGATCCCGCCAGCTTGGCCGAGAGCGATGCGACGATGGACTATGCCAAGTCGCTTGGGTTTCACACCTTCTTGACGCAGGGGTCCGCATTTTTTCTGGGTGGAGCGGCCGAGAAAAACGGTATGGCTGCGAATTGGAAATCTACGCCATGGGATGCTCAGAGGTTTGATCTCGGGGTCAGCCGAGCCGACCCGGAGTTTCCCCGCATCTATGGCGATTATCTGAACCTCACCGCAAACCACTACCGGGAGAAAGGCGCCCTCGGCAATATGCTGTTATACATCTTCGATGAACCCTTCCTCTGGGCGAAGACTCCTGAGCAGAAGCAGATGATCAATCAGTTCTACGCCATCTCGAAGAAAGCCGGTTACCGCAACTTTCTGACCACCAGTCCAAGCCCGGATTATACCGACATCGATGTCTGGTGTCCGCTCTATCACCACGCCATCGGGCATAAAGAGGAAGTTGAAAAAGCCAAAAAGGACGGTCAATCGGTGTTCTGGTATCACAATGAGTTTTACACGACCAATCGCTCGGCGTTGAACGCGCGGCTCGTCGGCTGGTTCACCTGGCGCTACCAGTTCGATGCCTACCTCATTTGGAGCATCAACTACTGGGCCGAAGGCAATCCTTGGGAAGAGTCCAAACTCGATGGCGACGGCTACCTGATCTATCCGAATCCCGCCGGCGAGGGCAAACCGTGTTCCTCGATCCGCTGGGAAATGATGCGCGAGGGCATCGAGGACTATGACTACTTTGTCATCTTGAAAAACCGCGCCGATGCGGTCATTGGCAATGCCTCCTCATCCCCCGAGCAGATCGCGAAGGCCAAGGAGTCGCTGGAACTCCTCAAGGAAATGGAGGATCTCATCCCGAATGACTCCACCGCGCTGAAATACAACCAAAACCCGGCTGACTACGCCAACCTGCGTGAGCGTATGGCAGCCGCCATCGAGGCAATGACTCCCTAAACAATATGCGAAATCCCATCACTCTCCTGCTCAGGCCAGCAATGGCTTTGTTCCTCGTCTCAACCCCCTTGCTGGCTACTCCGGAAATGCTGCTCGTCGACCCGATGGAAGCGGTTTATCCCGATGTGCGGCCGCCGGGGCTGCCGTCCAATGCTCCGCTGGCCGCGCCGCTTGGCGGAACGATGGTGTTACAAGTGGTGTTGCGCGGCGACCCCGAAAAACTTCAGGTCGATCGCATGGAACTCGTCGAGGGTTCAACGCCAGTCGCAGCCCAGTGGTATGCTCTGGATTTTGTGCCGGTCGAGCAGAATACCGGCGTGGGCCATGGCACCGAGATCCGCGATGGAAGAAAGAATCCCCATGTGATCCGGCGCGCCCCATTTGAGATCGCCGATGCGATGGCACCGGTGGGAGCGGCTTGGGACTCCGAGGCTTGGAAATCGCGCAAAGCTGGATTCAATCAACGCGGACTCGCCGCATTTGCCGTGCGCTGGGCCATTCCCGCCGATGCCACTCCGGGCCTGCGCACCTACACGGTGAAGTCGTGGCTCAAGGATGGAAAAATGGTCTGGTCCCGCTTCTCGGTTCAAGTCTATCCGGTTGCCGTGCCGCCGAGCGAACAGGGGACTTTCAATCTGGTTCAAACCAGCCGGACCAAACCGATTGCGAATGCCTACAAGGTGCCCTTGTGGTCGGAAGAATTCTGGAGTCTCTACGCCAGCTACGCAAAGGCCCTGGTGGAGGGTCGGCAATCGACCGGGCGCATCCTCTTGCCGGAGATGGCGCTCGATTGCCCCACCGGCACCGAGCCACAATTTGGCGAGCGACTCGACCGTATGGTCAAACTCCTCAAGAACGCGGGAATGAGAGATTTTCTGGGCGTCGGGATCTTTCACCCCATTCTGCCCAAGGATAAGAACAACCCACAGTGGGGGGTTAACAGTTACAAGACAGACATCTTCGGAACTCCCGAGGGGGATGCCAAAGCGCGCGCCTTGTATCGGCAGGTGCATAAGGTCATCGAGGAGAATGGAGTGGCCGATAAGTTCAAGATGCAGGTCTACGATGAAGTCCCGGAATCCGACAACGCGCTTTATGTCCAAGCCGCCAAGATGATGCGCGAGGAGATCCCAGGAGTGAAGGTCTTTGAGGTGATCAACTCGCCAAATCTCGGGATCGCCGACTCGGTCGATGAGTGGTGCCCCATGCCCAATGTTTATATGTTCCGGCGGGAGTTTTTCGAGCAGCGCAAGGCTGCCGGATCGAAAGTCGCCTTCTACACCTGCATGGGCCCGGGCGGCGCCTGGGTGAACCGCCTGCTCGACCAAGAGCGGACGCGCAGCGTTCAAATTCCTTGGTTTGTTTATGGCTACGGCCTCTCAGGCTTCCTGCACTGGGGCGCGAACAGCTGGATGAGCGATCCGTTCAAGCAATCGGTAGTTCCCACGGGCTCGGGCGATCAGACCAAAAATTTCCTGCCTGCCGGTGATACCCACATCCTCTATCCGGGTGACAACGGACCATGGATCAGCCTGCGCTACGAGGCGCAGCGACTGGGCGCCGAGGATTACGAGTTGTTGAATATCTACGGCAAGAAAGACCCGAAAGCCGCCGAGAAACTCGTCTTCAGGCATTTTCCCGCCATGAATCAGGGACCGCGCGATGGAGCCTCCTACTGGGAGGCGCGTCATGACCTGCTCGCCGCCGCCAGCGGAAATCCTTCCAAAGACGAAGTTGAACCATCCGGTGCTCAGGCGGATCAACCCGCTGCCGAAGCGCCCAAACAGGAGCCGCAAAGCGGTGGCCTCATGAATTGGTTCCGCAACCTCCTCTCGAAATAATCTTGTGAGTTTCTCCGCAGGCACACTGACCTACACCAAGCCGGCACTCATCGCGCTCTTCGCTTGGTTGCTCTGGGGCGACTTTTGCATCGTGCTTGTGGATGTGGTCGTCCCGGCTGTGCTCCCGCTGAAGCTGAAGCAACTGGAAGCTCCTAATTGGGCGATCGGGCTTATCATGAGCACATTGCCGGGCATTTTGAACATGACCATTTGCCCGTGGGTCAGCTACAAGAGCGACCGCCTGCGCAGTCGTTGGGGCCGCCGGATTCCCTTCATTCTGTTCACTCTGCCTTTTCTCTCTGCCAGCTTGCTCATGATTGGGTGGAGTGAGGAAACTTCGCATTGGCTGCATGCGAATATTGGGTTTTTGCAGAGCTTTGCGCCGGCGACCGTGACAATTGTTCTCCTGGGCTTTTTCATGTTCGCCTTCCGGTTCTTCGACATGTTCGTGGGCTCGGTCTTCCACTGCCTGTTCAACGACACTGTGCCGGCGGAGTTCATCGGCCGTTTCATGGGGCTCTTTCGTATTGTCGGCACGGCGGCGGTAGCTTTCTTCAACATGTTTATCTTCAAGTATTCGGAGACCCACATGCGGGAGATTTTTACCGGTGTGGCCCTGCTCTACATGGTCGTCGTCGGCCTCATGTGCCTGCGGGTCAAGGAAGGGGAGTATCCGCCGATTGAGGAGGAGGAGGGGAGCAAAAGCGGATTGATTGCTGGTATCAAAAACTACGGAAAGGAAAGTTTCTCCCACAGCTTCTATTGGCTGAGCTATCTCAACCACGCCAGCGCCGTTATGGCTGCAGGCAGTTCCTTGTTCATGGTTTTCTTCTACAAGGAAATGGGATTGAACCTGGAGCAAATCGGATGGCTCGCTGGGCTCGGTGGAGTGGCCGGCGTCGCTGCCACCATCTTTGCGGCCACCTTTGTGGACCGCTGGCATCCGATGCGCATTCTCACTTATCTTGCGATTTTTTCGGCCGTCACCGGCTTCGTCAACTGGGTGTGGGTGCCGGTCACGCTGCCCGGGCACATGTTTTTCTGGCTGGGGCTTGGCACCACGATCACTGCGGCCTTCAGCACCGCCATGTTCGGAGTGAGCAGCTTCACCACGCTGATGCGCATTTATCCGAAGTCCCGCTATGCGCAATTATGCTCCGCGCGGGCCATGGTCGTCTCGCTGGCCAGCATCGCTGCCGGATTCGCCGCCGGGATTTTTCTCGATAGCCTCAAACCCCTCTGGCCGGGGACGGATCACTTTTACCGCCTCATCTTTCTTTGGGCCTGGCCCTTTAGCATCCTGTCCGCCGTATTCAAGGTGATGCTTTATCGGCGCTGGATGCGTATGGGCGGCGATGAACACTTTAGCGCGCCCGCTCCGTGGAGTCCGAGCGGACGCGAGGAAGTGCCAGCCGGCAAGCCGATGCTGCTGAGTTCGCGCCTGACACGGATTAGTTTGAATCTCTTCACCTGGGGATTTGGGGTGACTCTGCTCCTGACGCCGGTTTTCTGGTTCATCATGCACCAGCATGGTCTTGCCGAGGCCTCGCGCTGGTATCTTCTGGGTTTTGTGCCCGCCATGGCGGTGCTGACCTACCTGTGGTTGCGCCTGGCCCGTGCCGTGCGCTCGGATGTCGATCTGCTATTGGCCGGAGGCAAGCCGCGAATGGGTATTCCGCACTACGGCATCCTCATGGTGCTTGGCATTCAGAGCCTGGTCGCGTTTCCGATTTATTGGATGCAGATTTTCTGGACCAGCGAGCTCGACATGCAGCGCGAGCTTCTTTTCTTCGCCGGTGCCAAAATCCTCAGCTCGGCGGCCATTCTGGTTTTCGTCCAATTGCTTCGCTGGGTGGAAAGACCGGTCACCACGGAGACTCACTCCGCCCTCTCCGAGGCCAATTCCTAACAATCTCATCAATGAACCAAAATACATCATCCACATTGCAATCCTCACCTTACCAACTCAAGCGTCATACGGCCAACCCGCTGATTCAGCCCTCGGACTTTCCAGGTTCCGTAGCGATCTTCAATCCCGGTCAGACGATTTACAATGGCAAGGTGCTCTTGTTGCTTCCCGTTCAACATAATAGCTGCAGCTTCCGGGGACGCCCCGCTGCGTTCACCGGCCATGTGGCCACCAGCGAGGATGGCGTGCATTTCGATATCAATCCGGACCCCTTGTTCGAGCCGTCCACCGAAGCGCCTTATTCCATCGTCACCGAGCAGTGCATCGACTATCGCATCACGCAGCTGGACGGCGTTTATTACATCATCCACCCCGGCTGCGGCCCGTGGGGGACCATGGGGATTCTCTCCCGCACGACCGATTTTAAAACCCGCGAAAACCTCGGCATCATTTCGCTGCCCGACAACCGCATGCCCTGCCTCTTCCCGGAGAAAATCAAGGGCCGCTACATGCGTCTCGATCGCCCCTACCGCGTCTGTCCGAATGATTATCACGAAATGGGCAACCTCTGGGTTTCCTCCTCGCCGGACTTGCTCCACTGGGGCGACCACCAGCCACTGCTCAAGCCGGGATTCACCCACTGGGCCACCACCAAGATCGGCCCCACGCCGCCGATCAAAACCGCCGAAGGCTGGCTGGTCATCATTCATGGCGTGAGTCGATCCTCCGCAGGCCACCGCTACAGCATCGGCGCCATGCTCTTGGACCTCGAGGACCCGACCCGCATCATTGGCCTCACCCACAGCGCCATTCTCTCTCCCACCGAGCCGTATGAATTCAACGGCATCGTGCCGAATGTCGTTTTCCCGGCGGGCGCAGTGGCAATGCCCGAGAAAGATGAAATCCGCGTCTATTACGGTTGTGCAGACACCAGCATCGGCCTCGCAACCGGTAGCCTCAGCGGGTTGATCGACCTCTGCAAAGCGGAGATGAAGTGATCACCCTCCGTAAAATTGCCGCAGAACTCGGACTTGATTGTGGGACTGTCTCCCACATCCTCAACCATGACGACTCGCGTTACAGCAAAGAGACCCGCAAGCGTGTGCGCGGGTATGCGGACAGCAAGGGTTACCGCCCGAATGCCATTGCCCGCGCCATGCGCACGCGCAAAACCGGCATCGTTGGCCTGCTCTTTCGGCAGGAACCCGGCCATCCGCTTTCGGTCGAGTCTTTTTACTCCCGAATCATCGAGGGGGTGGAATCGGACCTGCTCGATGCCGGCTACAAAGTGCTGCTGGCCTCTGTGAGCAATGCCGAGATCGCATCCTGCCAGGTTCCTTCCATTTTTCAGCAACCCACGGGCCGGGCGCGGTTGGAAGGAAACTAACAAAGGCTGCCCTATCGCGCGACGGAGTCTTGTGCCAAGATAGAGTGTGGAGACCGGCAGTGTAAGCCGGAACACCACTGGTAA
>JBILWM010000096.1:0-10212 GCA_044369905.1 Terrimicrobiaceae bacterium
AGGCCGAAGGTTGGCGACATCCTCGCAGCCGAGGAGGGGAGCAAAGGCGGCGGCGACAAAGAGACGGAAATACTGACCTTTGCCAACCTGTGCATGGTGACGCCCGTGGAAATCCGCGACCTCGATCTGGGCGACTACAAGAAGCTCCAGAAAGCTTTTTCCGGTTTTTTAGCCTAACGCGGGAGGACGCCATGCGCGGCACTCTCGCACTGGCCAGCCACACCGGATGGAGCCTCGCAGAGATCAGCGCAATGAGCGCCGAGGAGCTTGTGGACTGGTGCGGGAAACTTCCTAAATAATCATGGCGACCGAGAAAAAATTCAAAGCAACCATCGAGATCGGTGGGGCCGTTGCTGGCTCGCTGAAATCGTCGTTTGCCGCCGTCACCGGGAATACAAAAATTCTCGGCGCTTCGATGTCGAAGCTGAAATCCCGCATGAAGGAAGTCGGTGCGGCGATGAAAGAATCCGGCGCGGATACCGTCACACTCGGCAAGGAGCTTGCCGCGCTACAACGCAAAGCCGACGCAACCCGCAAAGTGATGGACTCATGGGGGAGGATTCAACCAATCGGAGACAAATTTCGAGCCGTTGGGCGAAACCTTGCTTATGTGGGAGTGGGAGCCACCGCAGCGGCGGCAGGACTCGGAGCGATTTTTAAAACCCAGTTCCTCGATGTTGCGGCTCAGTTTGAAAAATTCCAAACCATCCTGGAAACAATCGAAGGAAGTAGCGAAAAAGCAAAAGCCAGCTTCCAATGGATTTCAGATTTTGCCGCAAAGACGCCTTACGATTTAGCGTCGGTCACAGAAGCTTTCGTTAAGCTAAAAGCTTATGGAATCGACCCGATTAAAACGGGCCTGCTTAAGACACTCGGAGATACATCGGCGGCCATGGGAAAGGATGTTATGGATGCAGTCGAGGCCATTGCGGACGCCGTAACCGGTGAGAACGAGCGGCTGAAAGAATTTGGTATCAAGGCGACAAAGGAAAAGGGGCGAATCCTCTATCGTTTCACGAACAAGAGCGGAAAAGAAATCGTTGCCGCTGCGGACGCTAACAACCGCAAACAAATTCAAGGCACCTTGCAAGCGATATGGAATGAAAAATACGGAGGAGCCATGGAAAAAATGTCAGGCACTTGGCAAGGCATGATGTCCAACCTTGGCGACCAGTGGACACGCTTCACCGCCCTCGTCATGCAGTCATCAGCTTTTGAGAACCTAAAAGGTCGATTAGGCTCGCTGCTCGCAACGATCGACAAGATGGCAGCGGATGGGAGCCTGCAAAAAATCGCCAACGAAATGGGAACCGCCATTTCCAGAGCAATCGACAGCGTCGCAAATTTTGCCGAGAAAGTGCCGGGCTGGACAAAGTCATTTTTGCAATTCATGGAGCCGTTCGGCGGACTAAAAACCGTGTTAATCGGAATCGCCGCCGTGCCGCTCCTGCCAACCATCGCCGCCATCGCTTCGCTTGGCGCTTCGTGCATCATCTCCATCCCCGGCATCATTTCCCTAACGACAGGCCTCTGGGGCATGGCCGCAGCCGCAGCAGGCGGGAGCGCAGCTCTCCTGCCAATCATCGGCACGGTTGCCGTGGTCGCCGCTGGCGTGGTCGCCCTCGGCTTTGCCGTCAAGCATGTGGCCGACAACTGGGACACCTACGCATGGGCGCTAAACCAGGCATGGACGGCAACAACCGGTTTCATTTCAAACATGGGCAGCGCAATCGGCGAATGGGTCAACAATACCACCATGGCCATCGCAGACATGGGAACGAGCATCTACGACTCGATAGCCGGAGCCTTCGACCGACTCACAGGCAAAATCGGCGCGTGGTTCTCATGGGTGCGCGAAAAATTCGCCAACCTCGGCAGCTCAATCAAAGGCGTCTTCACAGGCGGAGACGGCCCTGCACCGATTGACGGCGCACGCGCATCCGGCGGACCCGTGTCCGCAGGGAAGAACTACCTTGTCGGAGAGCGAGGCCCCGAAATCTTCTCACCCTCATCATCCGGGTCGATCATCCCCAACCACCGCGCAGGCGGCAGCGTAAGCAACGACAACCGCACGATCACCATCAACATCACCGCCAGCCCCGGCATGAACGAGCGCACGCTGGCCGACCTCGTGCTCGCTCGCCTCGATGGACGCCAAGCCGCCCTCGCTGGTGGCGCACTCTACGACTAACCATGGCCAACGACACCATGCTCGCGCTCGGCGCTTTCCGGTTCTCCATTTCGACTGCCGCATATCAGCAACTGGAGCGGCAATCCTCCTACAAATGGGAGGAAGTCGAGCGATTCGGACAAGCCCCGCTGATGCAGTATTGTGGCTACGACTCCGAGACCATCAGCCTCCAAGGAACGATCCTGCCCGAATACAAAGGCGGTCTTGGACAAATGTCGCAAATGCGCGTTCAAGCCTCCCTCGGAATCGCTCTGCCACTGGTAACTGGGACGGGGAACTATTACGGACTCTGGGTGGTCGAATCGATCACCGAGGCGCAAGAGGTTTTCTGGTCAAACGGCCAGCCCCGCAAAATCGACTTTCAAATCAACCTCAAAAAATACGCCGAGGTAACGCTAAAGATCGGGCCTTTCAATGTGTCCGTGTCCGGGCTTCTGGGATCATTACTACGATGAACGTCTACAAAACCAAACAAGGCGACATGCTGGACGAAATTTGCCACAAGCACTATGGCAGCACCTACGGGCAACAGGTCGAAACCGTCCTCGAGGTTAACCGCTCGCTTCGCCTAGCAGAGCAAGGCCCATATCTTCCCGCCGGAATCCACATCGTCCTGCCCATCATCGAAGCACCGAAAGCCAAGGAAACGGTCTCGCTCTTCTCGTAGGCAATGAAGCCAGACTTCAGAATCACAGGCCAAGGCGGCGACCTCACGAAAACCTACGCTCAACGCCTCGCCAGCCTCACGATCACGGACAACTCGACCGAACAGGCTGACACGGTGTCCATCGAACTTTCCAACCACGACGGCAAACTCCCGATCCCATCCGAAGGCGAAATCCTGAGTATCGCCATCGGCTACGAGGGCAACACCGTGGACAAAGGCCAGTTCGTCATCGACCAAATTTCGCTCTCCGGTTTCCCAGAGCGCATGAGCCTATCCGGCAAAGCCGCCCCCTTCGCAGCGGCAGGAGGATTCTCGCCATTCCAAAGCCGCAAAACCCGCAGCTTCGATGACATCACCCTCGGCCAGCTCGTCACGAACATCGCCGCCGAGTGCGGCCTCATCCCCGGCATCGCGCCCCAATACTACACGGTGACGATTCCCCACCTGGACCAAACGAACGAGTCGAACATGAACCTCCTCACGCGCCTCGCCCGTGATTACGAGGCACTCATGAAGCCCACATTTGGGCGTCTCCTCTTCCTGCCGCGATCCACCGGCGCGAGCATTACCGGCGCACTCATCCCCGGCCCGACGATCACCAAAAGCGAGGTCGCCACCTACAGCGCCCAATTCAGCCAGCGCACCAAATACGGCAGCGCGACAACCCGCTGGCACGATCCAACCACAGGCGAAACAAATTCCTTCAAGCTCGACGGAGAAGGGAGCGGAGCCGACTACGAGGCCCCGAACCTCTACCCCGACGAGACCGCCGCCAAAAACGCCGCCAAATCATTTTTAAAAAGCAGCGAGCGAGGCAGCGAATCGATAACGCTCTCCATGTCAGGCAGACCCGACATCATTGCCGAGGGCCTCATCACGCTCTCAGGATTCCCCGATGCGATGAACAAAAGCTGGACGATAAAGACCGTAACTCACTCTCTAAGCCCCAGCGGGTTCACAACCTCCGTGCAGGCCGAAATCAAAGACCTCAATCCATCGACCCCCGCAGGCCGAAACATCGAGGCCGTGACTTGGAATCCTGAGACGAATTCGTTCGAGTAACGGACATCTTCCTCCCGCCGTGACAAAATAAATTTTTTTCTGTCACGCCCGCTGCGCTTGTGTTCATGCGGCTCTGCGGGCCTCCAAAATTATTTTCATCTTTTTGAAAAAAAATTGTTGACGAGAAATCAAGTTTGTGAGAGATTGATTGCGTTATGAAAAACAACACCACGACAAAAATCCAAATGAGCAACAACGAAAGCCTGACACGCGGAATCACCCGCAACAACGACGGCACATTTACAGCCATCACATTCAGCGCCTCCAAAACATTCAAAACCCAAGCCGGTGCAGTCCGCTGGCTTTCCGCCCGCCTCGGATAATCAAACCAACCATGAAAAACCAAACCATCAAACAAACGACGGCAGCAGGAAATATTGTGTGGGCTTTAAGCAAAAGCACGCTGGCTACAAAAACTAAAGTTGGAGCAGCAAAAGCCACGATCAAAGCAAACTTGAAGTTTTCAAAATAATCCGCCACCCGGCGCGGGTTCGATCCCCGCGCCAGCCTTGACCAACCAAACCAAAAACCAAAAAATCAAAAAAATGAAAACCTACAAAATCGCTCACGCAAAAAAATTAGCCAACGGATGGGACTTGGAATTTTCTTCTTACGGAGAATTTTTCACCAAACTAAATGAAGCTCAGGAACAAGCCGATTTTAAAAACAAAAAACTCATGCAAAGTTACGCAGACGGAAATGGAATGAACCTGCAAGAGTTTATCGACTCCGGTCGCGCCAACGAAATCGAGGAATACTACCATGTCATCGAAGTCGCTGAATAAGCCCACCCACGGCGGCCCGCGCAAAGGAGCGGGTCGCCCGCAAGGCAAGAAGTCAGCCAACGCCAAAGGCCGAACCGCAGTGACGCGCAGCGTCTCCATGCAGCCCGAATCCTGGGACAAGCTCGACCGGCTGCGCGGCACGATGAGCCGAGGCAAGTTCATTGAGTCGATGCTTCCAGCCGGGGGAGGCGGGAAACAATACGAGGTCGTTTGCGATATCCAAAAAGGCGAAATCCATTTATTGGAGCTAAAATCGGGTAACAGCGGGTAACAGCCGCGCAAGCCGTTGATTTACAAACACCTAAAACAGACTTAAAATCCCTTATTCCGAAAGGAGTGTGCGGGTTCGAGTCCCGCCGCCGGCACTGGGTGGGAGGGCTTCTTTGCCGCTCTGGGTGCGGGTTGGCGGGGTTTTATTGTTGTTTGCTCGCGTTTGTTGTTTTGGGTTGTCGTTGGGTTTTTTCTTGGTTTTTCGGGTAACACGGGTAACAGTTCGGGTAACATGAAAGCGCGATACTTTGTTACTCCACACACGGCACGACCCGGCACTTGGAAACTGGAGATTCCGGCGTCGGTGTCGGGCAGCAGGATCAAGCGGTTTTTTAAGACGGAGGCGGAGGCATGGGCGGCGGGGCCTGCTCTTTTGGAGGCTTTGCAGAAAACAGGGACGGAGGGGCTGAAGGACAAGGAACAGGCGGGGCTTTCGATGCGATCGGCGATTAGGGATTATGTTGCGACCAAGGCCAAATCCTCTGAGGAGCACAAGTCGAAGGTCGAGCGGGTTTGCGGCAAGCTGCTGGAGGAGTTCGACGGGCCGGTGGCAAATGTGACTCCGCTGAAGGCGGGAAAATGGTTTGACGCCATCGAAGGATCACCGACAACACGGGCGGGCTGGCATCGCTACGCGAGCGGGTTTTTTGCGTGGTGCGCCGATATGGAGCTTATCGACCGGAATCCGCTGCGGAGGATACGAGCGCCAAAGGCCGAGGCGAAAAGGTCGCTCGTCACAGCCGGGGAAATGGCCGTGATTCTGAATGAGGAGATGAGCGACGAGCTGCGGGCGTGGTTCCTCCTCGGAGGCTTTGCGGGTCTGCGATCCATCGAGGTGCGGCGGATGCGGTGGGAGGATATTGACGCGGCACGGGGAGAGATCGAGGTGCGGCGGGAGGTTTCCAAACAATCCACCGGACTGCCAGAGCGTATCGTGGACTTCACCGAGCCGCTGACCAAGCGGGCGGCGTTTTTTCAAGACGATAAAAAAAAGGGGCTGATTTTGCCACCTGCCTCACTGCGGATTTATGCAGAGCGTCAGGCGCTCATTGTGAGGCTGCACGAGGCGGGAAAATTGCCGTGGTCGCAGTTTCCAGAAAACGCCCTGCGGCATTCGTTCGCCACCTATCACTTGGGGCGTGGGCAGGACGCTGGAAAGACCGCGCACCAGCTTGGACACTCGACAACAGCAATGGTGAAACGGGTTTACGCGGTGCCATCAAGGCGGGCGGATTGGCGGGCTTGGTGGGCTGTTTAGGGTTCTTCAGTTAGGTCGTGAATTTCAGCTATCCAGTCCGGCGGGAACGTCCCGTCGAACGAGTTGAGGACCCACCAACGGAATGATCTTCTGGTATCACGATCTTGGCACTGACAGGCGGGGAGACGTCGGACGGTTTGCTTGAAGATTTTTGCGGAGAAATTTCAGACTTCTTTTTTTTCAACTCGTTAAGAGTCTCCTGAATCAATGCAGAGACGGTAAATCTTGATCCTCTGTTTTGGCTTTCTTTTTCGGCTTCTTCGATAAGCCATTTGTGGACATTTGCAGGCAAAGAAACGCTGACTTTTTTGCACAAGGAGTCTGATTTCATACTTCAATAGTAGCAGAAATTACTACTGAATCAAAAATAAATTCTTGCCCGCAAACCTAGTGTTCATGCGGATGTCAACAAAAAAGTAACATTTCCTTATGGGGTGATCTACTAATAAAATATTGCTACCGCTTGCGACTTGGTAGTAAGAAATGCGCCATGCAAAACGCATTCGTAAAAACAAGCGTCAGTATGCCAAGCGACATGCTGGATTGGCTGAAGCAGACAGCAGCAGCGGAGGGCCGGATGCCGGTCTCCCGGATCATCGCTCAAGCCGTGAAAGAAAAAATGGATCGGCAAAAAGAGAGCAAACGGAGGGCGTCGAAATGAAGGGCACGATGACCATCAAGGAGGCGTGCGAGCTGACCGGGGCCTGCCCTTGGACGATCAAGATGCACATCTACAAAGGAAGCTTCTCGGCAACCAAGCCGCTGGGGAATCGCGGAGGGTGGAGGATTTTTACCGAGTCCCTCAATCAATGGTGGTCCGCCCGCATCGGCGAGACATCGAACCGGAGGCCCGCGAAATGAAATCCCCCCGCCTCTTTCTTTGCGAGGGCTACTGCCCCGTCTTTGGCCCGATCCGCTCGATGATCCAAGCCGCCGGATTCGGCGAAGCGAAGACCAAATTTTTTCTGAAGCACCGGCTCCAAGCCACCCATGTCACACCCACAAAACTATGATTGATATAAACGACCCGCAATCCGTCTGCCGAAGCATCGGCTATTTTTTAACCTACCTCGGCACCGTCGCACCGCTCGTCGGGCTGGCTTGGGCAACCTGGAGGCTGGCACGATGAGTTTAACCACAGAGCGCACAGAGGTCACGGAGGGCGAAATGGTCATGGCAAAAATGGAACTGCCAGTTTCAGTCAGTGAATTTGCAGACATTGCAGAGGTCTTGAGCAAACGCGCCAAAGCGGATGGAAGAACGGCTTTTACGCGCCAAGTCGGAGATTGGCTTGAGATTTATTCAATCCCTGACGCAAAGGAGGCAACACGATGAGCGCCTTTTATGTCATCGACACGGAGGCCGAGAAGGTCGGGATGATAAACATTTTCGGCCCCTACGAAACCCGCGCAGGGGCAGAGGCATTCATCCGCAAGGATTTTGCGGACTGGTGGGAAAACTCAGACACGCCGTTGAAGGATCGGGATGCCGCATCGTCTGCGACTTATCAAATTTTGCAACTGGTTGCGGAGGTGCGTCCGGTCGGGAGCGCCTCGCTGAAGGTCAAACTTGTGGAGGAGGCGAAATGATGACAATCAATCGTCCTTCGGCCATGTCGTTAGCGACAGAGACAGGCCATTGCGAACGGCTCTGTCTGCATGAAGTGCAAGTAGTGGCTTCTCGGAAGGAAGCGGAAGCTTTATCGGACCGCTTTCGCCCCAGATTACAGGGAAAAGACAAATTACCATTTGTCGGTTCGAATCAGAAAGGTGCTTCCTTTGAGAATGTGATGGTGTTTGTGGAGGTAATCCCACGCAATTGCATGAATGAGGTGAGGGAAGCCATCTACCATGCTTCCGAGCGAGTCTACGCGGTAAATGATGCCGTCGGTTACGAGAGCCTGAACGACGCCATCATCGATGCGGAGAGTATTGGATCGCGTATTCTCGACTATGTAGAAGCGGAGAATTTGTTTTTCGCTTTCGGTGAGTCTGTGGAGGCGTTGCGTGATGCGTTGAGAAATTTCCCTCTTCCGCAAAGCGTGTTGAATGCAGGACATGACAGATGCGCCTATGCCGGCGAGGAGCAGCGCAAGGGAGGAAATGAAAAGAATCCCGAGAACAGGGCGATAGTCTTGTGCAAATTGCGCAAGGCCGAGGGTATCGCGGAATTTTTCATCGCCAAAAAGAAGGAGTCCGGCGACAAGGCCGATCGCTACGAGGTATCGTGGGGCGAGCTTCAAAAATTGAAAAATGAAATCAAGCATCGCTGTGATGCTGAATTGATTGAAGATTTTTGCAAGCCGGAAGGGAGAGCGAAATGATCTCGACCATCGAATGGATCGCGTCCACCGACGAGCTGCCGGATGCCGACGAGACGGTCATCCTCGCCCTCGAGGACGGGGATGTAACGACCGGGTTTCTGGACGGGGAGACATGGCGGGACATTTCCGCCGAGCGCCTGCCGGATGCGCCTGTTTACTGGGCGAGGTTTCCAGAGCCTCCACAACCCCGGACAAAGAAGAGGAAGAGAAAATGAAGGCAACAAAAGCCGGGTTCGATGGAAGTTTTGATATGCACCTTCCTAAGAGATTTGAAATTAGACTTAAAAGGGCTGGTGTTAAGTTTTTTTCACAAATTGATAAAGCCGAAAGCAATCAACTTCTTTGGAACACAGCGATAAAAACTTTGTTCTTCCTAAACAAAGACAGGGAGCTGTTTGAATTAAATTTTAAAAGAGTGAAGGAGGCAAAATGAAATACACCAGACTTGCAACATGGATCGTCTTGAATTCGGCCATCTTGTGGCTTGCGTGGGAGGCGGTCGGAGGAAACAAAGGCGCTGGGAACTTACTCGTTTTTATCGCGTGGTTTTTTGCGGTGCTGACGGTGACGGGGGCAATTTTCATCAAAGAGATGAAACCGAAAAAAACGGATTTCCAAAGGTCTGTGCCGTCACATGTTGGTGCTCTTTTTGAATTCTTTTTAGCGTGTTTCTTGGCCTGGCACGGATGGTTTTTTACCGCCGTGGCGGTGATTCTGACATGGGCGGCTCAAGAAAATATCTGCCGATTCATGGAAGAAAACAGCAAGGAGGCAAAATGAGCGCGACCCTCGCCATTTCAATTGCCTTCCTGACCATCGGCTCGTGCATCGCCTCCTATTACCTCGGCCGCGATAGCTACCGCAACGAAATCCGTGACTTCCAAGAGCGGAGACGCCGATGGGAAGAGTTCGACGACGAGGACTGAACAATTTTCCACCCCAGAAAATTTCCCCGAGCGGCGCGGTGCGGCGGCGCGGCGAGGGCAAACACAACAACAGCCGCGATTTATTAGGCGAATAAAATGAAACTGACAAAAAAAGGCGGCGGGGCCTTCAACCCGCATGACGAGGGGACATTTCGCGCGGTGTGCGTAGATGTGACCCCATTGGTGAAGCAGACGAGCAAGTTTGGCGAGAGCGAGGTTTTCCGCCTTGTTTTCGAGACGGATGCCCCGGCGCGTGAGGATGGGAGTCGTCAATGCGTGTGGAGCCGGGGATTTACTCCGAGCCTCAACGAGAAGGCGAATTTCCGCAAGTTCCTGCGCCAGTGGTTCGGGCGTGACCTGACAGCTGCGGAGGAAGCGGAGTTCGATACCGAGGCGCTTCTTCTTGGCAAGGCGGGACAGGTAACAATAAGCCACGAACACGCTGAGAACGGGAATACCTACGCAAGCATTGTTGCCTGCCTTCCTTACAAGGGCAACGATCCGCTGAAGCCCTCGGGCAAATTCACCCGCAAGAAGGACCGTGAAGCCAAGGGCGAGGAGGCCAGCTATCGCGGGGCGGCCAAGCCAACTGAGCCGGTGCGGGAGGCCGAAGCGGTTGATACCACCCAAGCGGGTGATGACTGGGCGACCGTGAAGGTTCATGTCGGAAAATTTGCGGGCGTGGAAGTGCGCGACCTCGATCCCGAGGCGATCGAGAAGCTGAACAAAA
>JBILWM010000097.1:0-10167 GCA_044369905.1 Terrimicrobiaceae bacterium
TCCACGCACCCCGGCACGCCATCCCAAAAAGAGCTGGGAAAAAATCCTGCCGCATAAGCGAGGTTTAAAAGTTCATACCCAAATCAGGTGAAATGGCTCTGGACCGAAACCAACCGGGAGCGCCTTTTTCATTCACAAAACTTACGCCGATCGGCATATCAGGTTGCTCGTCGGCAAGCA
Source organism: Terrimicrobiaceae bacterium (assembly GCA_044369905.1). Lineage (GTDB taxonomy): Bacteria > Verrucomicrobiota > Verrucomicrobiia > Chthoniobacterales > Terrimicrobiaceae > UBA967. The sequence continues at coordinate 181 of JBILWM010000097.1, forward strand.
GCGTCATTTCGTGAAGAGCCTTGTCGTGAAATCCCGTCCACTCCTCTTTCATCTGAACAGGATCAAGGTTCCTCGCCTTGATTTCATGGAGTGTGAACGGGTCAATACGGGCAAATCGCCCAACCATTTTGTGAAGTAAAATGGGACTGAACCCAGGATCCTTTCCGCAAGCTGCCCAAAGGATGGCCTCCAAGGGATAGATGCGGCAGAGTTCAAGGATGTCGATGTAGTCTCTCGTTTCAGTGCGGCTTGCGAGGGCGAGAGCCTTGTTGACCGCCATATCAAAGAGATGGAGACGCCAGCCCAACTTTTCGTCGTGAACAATCGGGAAAAAACGGAAAGCCGAGTCGAGTGCCCAATCAAGCTCCACCGAGTCGGAGCCGCTGCGCACACGGGCTTTTCGGAAGGAGCTGGTTTTCGTCCACTTTTCTTCATTATCGCAAAGCTCCACTTCAAAACCTGCGGTTCGCAAACTGGAGACATCCTTCAGGCTGGCGACCAGCAAGTCTTCAGTGGCATCGTGAAAAATGTCAAAATCGTGGGAAAAGCGCACCGAGTCATCCGGAGAGTGCAGCACGATGCCTCCGGCAAAATGGCTCGCCTCACCACGGTTTGCGAGGATGACTTCGAGGACTTCTTTTTGGAAATTGGTTAAAGGCATTTTCGAAGCGCTTGAGCGGCCCGCCAGGCGCGTTGGTCGCCGTATTCCCTGAGATGCTGGATGACAAGTGGAATGTCATTGCGGTCACGAATTCGAGCTTCGGGGTGTCTGAACCAAAAACATCCCGGGAACTCGCGTATCAGGGACTCGGCAAGCGCCACGAGTTCATTCTCGGATAGCCCAATGCTTTCAGGAGAAGATGTGGCAACGCCTTCCATGCGGTGCAGCATAAACGAATCTTGCCGTATTGGCAAAACGATCTCTCGGTGGCGCTCTCTCTTCCGAAGACTCAGATGCGTCGCATCACCGTATCCCGCAGAAAACGGGCGTCATCGCGATTCGGGTAGTCCAGTGTGTAGTGGAGGCCGCGACTTTCTTTTCGGCTTAAGGCGCAGTCGACGACGAGGGAGGCGACGGTTACGAGATTGCGGAGTTCGAGGAGGTCGGTGGTGATTTTGAAATTCCAGTAAAATTCCTGCACTTCGGCGTGGAGGTTTCTCAGGCGTGTGGCGGCGCGCTGGAGGCGTTTGTCCGTGCGGACGATGCCGACATAATCCCACATGAGGCGGCGGATTTCCTCCCAGTTGTGTGAAATGACCACGAGTTCATCCACATCCTGAACGCTGCCGGAGCGCCACTCGGACAGGTCGATGGTCACTGGATCGCGCTGGCGGCGGGTGGCTTTTTCAAAGGCGCTGTGGGCCATGACGACTCCTTCTAACAGCGAGTTGCTGGCGAGGCGGTTTGCCCCGTGCAGGCCGGTGCAGGCTGCTTCGCCAATGGCATAGAGGCCGCGCAGAGAGGTTTCGCCCTGCAGGTCGGTCTTCACGCCGCCGCATTGATAATGCGCAGCTGGAACGACAGGGATCGGCTCCCGTGTGATGTCCAGACCTGCGCGGAGGCAGGTCTCATAAATCGAGGGGAAGCGGGATTTGATGAAATCAGCTGGTTTGTGGGTGATGTCCAAATAAACGCACTTCGCGCCACTGCGTTTCATTTCGGCGTCGATGGCCCGGGCCACGATGTCGCGCGGGGCGAGTTCTTTTTGCGGATTGTGCCGCTCCATGAAGCGGCGGCCGCGTTCATTGATCAGGATAGCGCCTTCGCCACGCACGGCTTCGGAGATGAGGAAGGACTTGATGGCGGGATGGTAGAGACATGTTGGATGGAACTGGATGAACTCCATGTTCGCGATCACAGCACCGGCCCTCCAGGCCATGGCGACGCCATCCCCCGTGGCGATGTCGGGATTTGTCGTGTAGAGATACACTTTTCCGCAACCGCCCGTGGCGAGCACAGTGACATCGCTGCGAAGGGTCTCGACCTCGCCTGTGGCCTCGTTGAGCACATATACTCCCACGCAACTGTTCTCCATCGCGTAGCCGAGTTTTCCGGTCGTTATGAAATCCACCGCCATGTGGTTTTCCATGACCTCGATGCTCGGATGCGAGGCGATCTGTGCTACGAGTGCGCTCTCGATTTCGTGTCCCGTGGTGTCACGGAAATGCAAAATCCGACGCTTGGAGTGGCCACCCTCGCGTCCGAGGTCTAACTCGTGCTGGCCGTTTCCATTCTCCCGCTGGTCGAAGTGGACGCCGAGTTTCATGAGTTCGGCGATGCGCTCGGGGCCTTCGGTGATGATCTTCCGAACGGCGTCCTCGTGGCAAAGACCGGCTCCAGCATCCAGCGTGTCTCGAATGTGCAGCTCGAAGGAATCCTCGTCACTCATCACACAAGCCACGCCGCCTTGCGCCCAGGCGGTATTCGAGTCGGCAAGCGCCCGCTTCGTGATGAGTGCAACACGGCCCTTGTCCGCTGCTTTGAGCGCGAACGACAGGCCGGCTATGCCGCTGCCGAGGACGATGAAATCAAATTCTCTCATGTGAGCGGGGGGAGGGGAATATTGTCGATGAGGCGGGCTTTGCCGAGAAAGACGGCGACGGCAAGCCGTCCGGCGGTTTTCCGGTTGGACAGCAGGCGCAGTGTGGAGGCATCCACCGTCTCGATGTAATCGATGCGCGCGCCGGGAATCTTGCCGATTGCGGCGCTGCAGGATTTCATGATCGCTCCTGGACTTTTGAGTTTCGAAGCCTCGTCCATGGCCGCATGGATACAGGGGGCGAGTATGCGCTCGCCAGGGGTGAGATAAGCATTGCGGGAACTGGCGGCGAGGCCATCCCGCTCGCGCACTGTGGGGAAAGGCTCGATGGCGATGGGGAAATTTAAATCCCGCACCATGCGGCGGATGATGGCGAGTTGTTGCCAGTCCTTTTCGCCAAAAACGGCATGCGTTGGCTGGGTGGCGAGGAAAAGTTTGGCCACGACCGTGCAGACACCCGCGAAATGTCCTGGCCGACTTCGCCCGCAGAGCGTCTCCGAGAGGCTGGACTCACCAATCGTCACGCTGGCATCGGCCACATACATCTCATCCACTCTAGGAAGAAAAACGGCGTTGGCCCCGGCCCGCTTGCAAACCGCGAGATCCTTCGCGAGCGGACGGGGGTAGGCGTTGAAATCCTCTTTGGGGCCGAATTGTGTCGGGTTCACAAAAATCGAAACTACCACTTCGCCCTCTTTTCCCGCCAACTTGCGGGCGTGGCGGATCAGTGCCTCGTGGCCGTGGTGAAGGGCTCCCATTGTGGGAACCAGAACAACCTTTTCAGCCGTCCCCTTTCGCCAACGCCTAGCGGCTGCGATCGTTTTCAGGGATTTCATAGCGGCCAATTTTGCTGGTCCCAGAAGACCGGATTGCTAGGAGACAAATCTTTGTCTGGCGCGGCCGTTCTTGGGTTAATTCTGCGTCGGCGCGGCAGTCTCTGGAGCAGGTTCCAGAACGGTGTTTTCGGCCTCAGGGGTGGCCTGCGGAGCGGCTTCCACGGCATTCGCGGCAGGTGTGGCCTCGGCCAAAGGAGTCGCTTCGACTGCTGGAGTAGCCTCAGGCGTGCTCACAGGAGCTGGTGCCGGGGTGGACACCGCAGCCGGCACGGGCTCGCTCAAGAGCTTTTTCTGAATGGCGGATTTGCCGGAATTCGCCTTCGCCGTAAGGATGGAAAGAAGAAGAGTGATCGCGAAAAAGGCGATGCCCATCCAAGTGGTGAACTTGGCCAAAACATTGGTCGTTTGTGAGCCGAAGACATTGTCCGTGATTCCACCGCCGAATGCCGACCCCAAACCCTCGCTGCGTGGACGCTGCATAAGGACAACCAAAATCATAAACGCACAAACCAAAACATGGAGGGCGATGAGTAGTGACAAAATGATGGACATAGAAGAGTCAAGAAATTAGTCGCAGTCGCGCTTTAGTAAAGACAAGAAATCACCTGTTTTCAGGTGGAACCAAGCCCGGTTGGCCTCGGGTTCCGGCGGCTTGCGCGATCATTTGGGGGAAAAGAACCGATGCCGATTCCACGACGGCTTTTGGGCCGGTCATCTTTACAAAAACATCACCCGATTGTTCATCGGCAAGGATTGCTCCCAGGAGGGCGTAGTTTTCCAGCGGTGTGGTGGGGCCTCCGGGCATGCCGCTTTGAAATGTGCCTGCGGCTTGCACATAATAAATGCGGGTGCGGCCTTCAGTGACCTCGTTTTGAGATGTGGGGCCGCCTTGGAATTGACCAAGCCACCGATCCACATTGGCTTGGATCCCACCACCTTGGCCGGGGCCGAAGTGGAAGAATGTGATCTCGGCTTTTTCCTGATTGGTTCCCGGAACTTCCAGTTGCGCCTTCCTCATGGTGCTCGAGGGAATGATCCATTTCCAGTTGTCAGGACGGGTGAAGGTGAGCGCTCCAACTCGGAACTCCAGCGGATCCGCAGCCAACAGGACGGCGGTGGTTGACACCAGAAGAAAAAGGAATCGAAAAATCATTGTGGGTTCGTGATGGGATCAGCTGTTGCTGGGAACGGGATCAGGCGTTGGCGTTGGCGTTGGCGTTGGCGTTGGCGTTGGCGTTGGCGTTGGCGTTGGCGTTGGCGTTGGCGTTGGCGTTGGCGTTGGCGTTGGCGTTGGCGTTGGCGTTGGCGTTGGCGTTGGCGCGAGCGTTGGCGCGGGCGTTGGTGCGGGCGTTGGCGCGGGCGTTGGCGCGGGCGTTGGTGCGGGCGTTGGTGCGGGCGTTGGTGCGGGCGTTGGTGCGGGCGTTGGTGTTGGCACAGGGACGCTTGGGGTGGTATTTGCGGTGGGGGCTGGTGGTTGAGCGAGGGTGTCCGTAGTATTGGCTTGTCGGGCGGCGGACTGGGCGGCATCGCCGACGGCTTGGGAATCAATGCCAGCCACGCCCTCGACCATCCGGCTGATAATCTGGGCGGCTTGTTGGGGCTGTATGCTCGTTACGCTTTGGGCGATTTGCACAGCGGCTTCAGGAGCGACTGTCGCAACTGCGGTTGCGATTTGAGCGGCGAGGGAGGGTGCTGCCGCAGTGGCTGCCGCAGCCACCTCCGGCGCTGAACTCAGCTCGACCTGAGCGACAGCGGCTGCGATTTGAGCGGCGAGGGAGGGTGCTGCCGCAGTGGCTGCCGCAGCCACCTCCGGCGCTGAACCCAGCACCGACCGCGCAACAGCGGCTGCGATTTGAGGGGCGAGGGTGGGGGCGAGTTCCGATGCGGCCGCTGCGATGGTTGGTGCGGCGAGGGGCGTTTGCAATGCAAGTTGTTCGGCAGCTTCCACGATAGCTTCACCTCCTTGGGCCGCAGCTTCCTTAAGAGTGGCTTGCTGTTCCTCCGAGAGCGATTCCATGGCGGACTGGCGGTTCTGTGCAACAGATAAAATGGATTGAATAAATGTGGCTTCCCCGGATGCTCTTAGAGAGGATACGGTGGTGAGAATATTGCTTCCGTTCTCCGCCGAGATTTGGCTGACACTGGGGGGCTGGATCATCCGGCCTTGTCCGGACTTCGAGGCCGTCGTGCCAAGCATGCTGGATGAACCCGCAGCAACCAGCACGGAGTCTCCCCCGCTTGCGGAACGGACTTCCACCTCGCCAGAAGCCACGCCCACGGTGAATGCTCTTGGCGTGCCGTCCGCATTTTTTAAAGCACTTGTTTTGAAATCCGTGCCACGAATGTCTGCTGTGCCGAGTGGCGTTGCGATCTCCAGACTCGATCCGGGTTTCAGTTTCTTCACTCCGGTGATGATGTCGCCGTATTCCAGATATCCCGTGGTTTTCGACTTCGACGGCTCGGATTTCATATCGGCCAGTTTATCTTTGGAAACATCCCAAGGTGCCTGTTGGAATTCTTGGATGACAAGCTTCGACGATGGGGCAACCTTCATCACGATTCCATTTTCGAAGGCCAGCGATGCTGTGGACTTTTTGCCGGTGACTACGATCCGGCCCTGCTTCAAAATCGCGCCCTTCGAGGGTTCTTGAGTTTGGTTGGTCACAGTGTCTGAGATTTTTACATCCCCTTCGAATGCGGTGATAACGATGATTCCGTTTTTCATCGAGGCATCGGGGGTCTGCTGCGCTTTGGAGTTTGCTGGATTCACCAAAAACGCTATCGCAAGCAGTTGGGTGACGGTTCGTAGGGTGGCAGGAAGACTCATAAAAGTTTTTTCATCATCTCATAATCTGCCACCGCCCGCGCTGCAAGATGAAATGCGCCCACCGGATCGAGATTTTCCGGGGCTGAAATTATTCATTTCGCAAGTGGCGGGTCATTGTGTTTACTCCACGAGCTTATGGAACATGTCATCATCGTCGGCACCGGTTGTGCCGGACTCACAGCCGCCATTTACACTGCCCGCGCCAATCTTTCGCCGCTTGTTCTCGAAGGCCGCCTCCCCGGCGGCCAGCTCACCACCACGACGGCCGTGGAAAATTTTCCCGGATTTCCGGATGGCGTGGACGGTCCCGACCTGATTCAGCGGATGCATCAGCAGGCTGAAAAATTTGGCGCCCGCTTCAAGTATGGCGTCGTGGAGGAGTTCGAACCCGGCACGCCGCACCGGATCAAAGTGGATGGCGCTTGGATGGAAACAAAGTCCCTCATCATCGCCAGCGGAGCATCACCCCGCTACATCGGCATCGAGGGAGAGCAAGCGCTCATTGGCCATGGCCTCACCTCCTGCGCGACCTGTGATGGGGCTTTCTACCGCAATGTTCCCGTCTGCGTTGTCGGTGGCGGTGACTCGGCCTGCGAAGAGGCGACATTCCTCACCCGCTTCGCTTCGGAAGTTTATCTCATTCACCGCCGAGATACGCTCCGCGCCTCGAAAATCATGGCCGACCGGGCGCTCGCAAATCCCAAAATTAAGCCAGTTTGGAACTCGGCTGTGACCGCCTACATCACCGACGATGCCGGCGAGGTGAGCGGAGTTCATCTGAAAAATCTTAAGGACGGCACGACCTCCGAGTTGGCACTCAAATGCGTTTTCGTCGCCATCGGCCACGAGCCGAATACCGCCCCTTTCCGCAAAAGCCTCACCACCGACTCGAATGGCTACTTGGTCCAAACCGGCGGCACCCGCACCAATGTGCCGGGGGTTTTCGCCGCTGGCGATGTGGCCGACCATGTTTACCGCCAAGCCATCACCGCCGCAGGGCAGGGATGCGCGGCGGCGATCGAGGCCGAACGCTGGCTTGCCGATTCCGAGTAAACGCCCGCGCTTTTGAAAATTTGCGACCTCACGCAGTTCTACTCGCCCGTCAGCGGGGGCGTCCGGAGATACATTGAGCAGAAGAGTGCCTTTCTGCGCCGCTACAGGCCGGACTCTCGCCATGTCATCATTGTGCCGGGCGAAAAAACCGAGTCAGTCGGCGATGACACCGTTCGCATTTACACAATCGCCTCGCAGCTCCTCTCGCGCACCTCACGCTATCGTGCCCTGACGAAGCTCCATCTCGTCGAGGAGGTGCTGGAAAAAGAACGCCCCGACATCATTGAATCCGGCGACCCGTATCAAGTCGCATGGAAAGCCGTTGCCTCGGGGCGTGGGCTCGACATCCCCGTGGTCGGCTTTTACCACTCGCACTTTTCGGAATCCATCCTCCGCACAGTCGGAAAGTTCTTGGGGCCTCTTGCCGTCTCGATCGCCGAGGAGACCTGCCGGAAATATGTGACCACGCTCTACAACAGTTTCGAGTGCACATTCGTTCCCAGTCCCATTCTGGCCGGACTCTTGGGTGGGTGGGGCGTTGAGAATACCCATACCGTCGATCTTGGAGTCGATGACGAGATTTTCCGCCCCGAGCCCGCCGACCGCGTCGCCACGCGCGCGCAACTCGGAATTTCGAATGAGGCCCGCCTCCTGCTCTATGTCGGCCGCCTCGCCACGGAGAAAAATGTCCGCACTCTCTTCGATGCCTACACGCTCCTGCGCTCCCGTTCAGGCGGGCCTTACGAGCTTCTCTGCCTCGGCGACGGCACACAGCGTTCATCACTGATCGATCTTCAAAATCAAACCCCCGGCGTTCATTGGATGCCGTATTGCTCTGACCCAGCCGAGCTCGCCCGCATCTACCGCGCGGCCGACCTTTTCGTTCACCCCGGTGTGCAGGAAACCTTCGGTCTTGTTGCTCTCGAGAGCCAGGCGAGCGGAACGCCGGTTGTCGGCATCAAAGGCAGCTACATGGACCGCATTATTTTTTCCGACCAGAAGCAGTGGGCTACGGAAAACTCTCCAGCGGCACTTGCCGACGCCATCGAGGGCAAATTCACCATCGATCTTCGTGCCGCCGGACTGCGCGCGAGCCAGGAGGCGCGTGGACGCTACGCGTGGAGAATAGTTTTTTCACGGCTCATGGACATCTACTCGGATGTCGTGGCGCGTTATTCGCCCTGAAAAATCCGTGCAGCGACGGGGAAAAGGCTCTACTCTCTGATGCCATGTCGATTTCGCCACAGATCACCATGCGGGAGCTGCTCGAGCAGTGCCCAGGCGCCCAGCGCACACTCTTCCGCCATTACCATATCGGCGGCTGTGCAAGCTGCGGCTTTCAGCCCGAGGAGACGCTCGAAGGCGTCTGCGAGAGAAATGACGGCATCGATCCGCAAGAGGCCATCGCACGGATCAAGGAATCCCACGAAGCCGACGAGAAGGTTTTCATAAATCCGCTCGATGCCGCCGAGGCCGTTAAAAATGCCGGCGCCCGCCTGCTCGACATCCGCACGCGCGAGGAATACGAGGCGGTCCACATTCCTGGCTCTCAACTCATGGGACAGGATTTTCTCCAGGATGTCATGGCCACTTGGGCCAAGGACGCATGGATCATTATTGTGGACCACACAGGCAATCGCAGTCTTGATGCCGCCGCCTACTTCACCGGCCATGCCTTCACAAACATCCGCGCCCTGCGAGGCGGCATCGACGCCTGGAGTTGCGAGGTCGATCCCACTTTGCCACGCTACACCACCGAATGAACACACAGGACAAAATCGACGAAGCCATCCGCAATCCCAAAAACCTCGGCGAAATGAGCGGAGCCGATGCCGTGGGAACCGCCGGCAGCAGCGATTGCGGCGACATGCTGCGCATGTGGATCAAATTCCGCGAAGAGGGCGGCAAGCGCGTCATCGACAAGGCGACCTTCCAATCCTTCGGCTGCCAGACCGCCATCGCCGTCGCCAGCATGGCCACGGAACTCATCAAAGGCAAAACACCCCAGGAAGCGTTGACGCTCTCCGGCGAGGCCCTCTCGGAGCCGCTCGGGCCGCTTCCTCCCATGAAAATCCACTGCGCTCAACTCGTCGAGGGAGCACTCAAAAACGCCCTCACCGGCGAAGCGGCTCCATCCCCCGGTGCCTCCGCGCCGATGCTCGCCGACAGCCTCCAACCCAAGGGGACTGTGAAAATCCACTTCCGCTGAGACCCCGCAGCCAGGGCGGTGGACGAAGTGCAACAATCCTGCCCCACAAAATAAAAAAGTTCTCGCTAAAAAAACGCAACAAAAGACTTGCATGCTCAGGAAGTGTGAGTAGCTTCTCCTTTTATCTTGGACTTTTCGATGCCTCTCCTAACTAAAAATTTCGATCATCTTCATAAAAAAACATGATGCAAATCCCCTGTTTTTTCTCCGTGCTCTCTGTGTCCTCCGTGGTTAGTTCCCCTCCAACCGCGCTCCTCCGCTCGTTTGCGTCCTCGCTTCTGCGCCGCTCCCGGCCGCTGCACTGCGTCCTTCCCATCCTCCTCGCCAGCTCGCTCCCCGGCTTTGCAGCTATCACCTTCGACGGAACGACTGAAAATGGAACCACTGTCAGGGTAGGCTTTGATGGCGACGCCGGCAACCTCACCATCGATGGCGGTAGCACCCTGAATTCCACCACCGCCCTCGTGGGCGATGGCTCTCCAGGCAATGTCACTTTGACCGGTGGCAACTGGACGAATACGG
>JBILWM010000098.1:0-10144 GCA_044369905.1 Terrimicrobiaceae bacterium
GACCTTCCGGGTGGTTTTGTCCTCGGACGCGAAGCCCTCGCGGGCGCGCTTCAGTCGTTTCACCATGAGACGATTTCGGTGGACTCGCGAAAGGAAGACTATCCTCGTCTCGCCGCAGAGGCTCTGGCGGGTGGATTGCCAAGATCGTCCGCAGGCGGGGAACAACCGAAATTCACGGCAACTGTCAAAAAACATGATGGCCCACATTCCGTCATCGTGAAATTTTCTCCACCGCTCTCAAGACCCGAGGGTGAACGCTGGGCGGATTTGCTCGCGGCCGAGGCGATGGCATCGACCGTCCTGGCCGATGTAGGCTTCCATACTACGGAAATCGAGTGGCTTGATGCTGGTGGAAGGCGGTTTCTTGAGGTCACACGCTTTGACCGAACGCGAAATGGAGGTCGCATTCCCTTTGTCTCTCTGAGTGCGCACGACGCGGCCTTTTTTGGAGAAATGAATACGCCTTGGAGCGATGCGGCAGAGCGGCTTCACTCGAAGGGCTGGCTGCAAAGGAGGGATGCCGACCGCCTGGCTTCGCTTTGGCGCTTCGGTCGTCTGATTGCGAATACGGATATGCATTATGGGAACGCAGCCCTCATTCTCAGCGAACGACCACCTCTCCAGCTTGCCCCGGTTTACGACATGTTGCCCATGGCCTACCGCCCCGGCGCTGAAAACATGATACCCGGACTCTCCGATGACGCGCTCGCCGTGGCCCGCTCGGAGATCGCCGCGACACCGGAACGCGAACTCGCCGCAAAATTTTGGAGGCATGTCTCGAACGCCGCACAAATCTCGGAATCATTTCGAAAAATCGCCAGCGCCCATGCCGCCGCACTTTTAGGCTGAAACTTCCAACGGCCGGCCCACAGTGTTAGGAGGGCTCAACGGTAAAGATGGCGGTGAAACGGCTGATAGTATCGGTGCATGTTGTAGTATCTCTGGTTTGAGTAGAAGCCCCTGTCGGGGTAGGCATTCACTCCTTGGATGTATTGCAGGCTTCCTCCATAGAGGTATTTCCCGTTGAACATGTAGCGACTATTGTAAAACCGGTCGATGTAGTGGAACCGACCGCTTTCGTAGCGTCCGTCGGTGTAATAACTGCCATTCCAGAAGTAGGCGTTCCCCGTGTAGCCCCTTGGGATCGAGGATACCCCGCCGTCGGGAAGGACCTTTCCAAAGGGATATTCGCTGAATGTGCACGAGACCAAGAATCCCGCGAGCGCAAGCAGCGCGATTTTAAGCAGAGAGCGCATAGTTAGGATTTGCGCACGGCATTCAAAAGGGCGTCAGACAACACCATCACGCCCGCAACCGCCAAAAGGAAAAAAACTATAGTTCTCATAGTCCGAAAGTCGCTAGGCGGAGTCGTGCCTGCCATGGGGGAACTGCCCCAACGAGCGACCCCAACTCGACGAAATTGTAACATGGAAGCTCTTTGGTCACCACAGACCCGCTGGCTAATAGGAACACGCTTTGAAGCCCACTTGCACAATGCCTCGCTTCGTTTCTCAGATCGCTGGAATGGCTGCCGTTCTTTGGATTGTTTTGAGTTCGGCGGAGGCACAGGGCACTAAAAAACAGGAGCCGCTGGTGGCAACCGCCGGCCTCACGGCAAACGAGTTGTTCGAGCAGGCGCGGACATTGTTCAACCAAAAGAATTACAAAGACGCGCTGGAGGCCTACCTGAAATTCAAGGCCGAATTCAGCACATCCCCCGACGCCGCAAAAGCGCTGCAAGAGTCGCTTTACCCGCTCGCGATGTGCTTTGTGCAGCAGAGTCGCTTTGCCGAAGCGGTTCCCGCCATCACAGAAGCGCTGGAAGCAAAACCTCCTCTCTCTCCGCAACAGGTTCAGGAGCTCACCTTCTGGCTGGGCATTGCCAACTTGCAAAACCAAGACCAAGCCGCCGCCCGCGCCGCGTTGGAGAAATTCATCGCTCTCTTCCCGCCGGGAGCTGAAAAAAACCCCCTCACGATCCGCCAGAATCCTGCTGCGGCCCGACTCAGCGAGGCCCGCATGCTGGTCGGAACTTCTTGGATTCTGGAACAAAAATATCGCGAAGCGGCGGATTACTACGCGGCCCTGAAACCCTCACTCAGCCCGGAAATACGGGGTCGTGCGGTCATTTACCAACTCCACGCGCTGCTGCAACTTGGAGACAACGACGCCGCCATGGCGGTGGTGAACGAGGAATTTCCCCGCATGCAGGACATCCCTCAACTCATCTCCTTTCAAACCCTCACACTGCAACTGGGCAATCGCTGGCTCGAGAACGGAGAGTTTCGAAAAGCCATCATCTGCCTTCAGCGCGTCTGGCCGCGCGAGCGATTGCTCAAGCACCAAGCCGCGCGCCTGGAGGAATTGCGAACACGGCTCGCCGCAGTCGGCGCCACGGACGACTCCTACCAGAAAATCCTCTACACGCGTCTGGTGAACGAAGTCCAACGCGAGACGGAAAACTTCCAGAAAATCGAAAACTTCGACACGGCCCTGCGATTTCGTCTGGCCGTCGCTTATCTTCAAATGAAGCGCCATCGTGAGGCGGCGCTCAGCATGTCCGCCATGCTCAAGGAACTTCCGCCGGACAAGTTGACCGAACAGGCCGCTATCAATGTCGTGCGCTGCTGGAGTGCTTTGGAGGACTGGCCCCAAAGCATCGAAGCCGCGAGGGAATTCACACTCAAGTTTCCCGAGTCACCCCTCCTGCCGCAGGTCTATCTCATGCAAGCCGAGGCACTGCAATCCAGCCTCCGCTACGACGAAGCCGCAAGTGCCTTCGAGGAGATCGCCAAGCGTTTTCCAAACTCGGAATCCGCACCGAGAGCATCTTTCCTGAAAGCGTTCTCGCTTCTTCAGGCGGAAAAAAACGCCGACGCCGCAAAGGCATTTGAAGACTTCCTAACGCGATATCCTAAACACAGCCTCGCCGACAGCGGCGCCTACTGGCTCGGCATGACCTACTCGTTCGACAAGCAATTCGAGAAATGCCGCGAACTCATGGATACCTACCTGCAAAACCATCCCAAGGGCCTGCACAGGGGATCTGCCGTGTTCCGCAAAGCCTATTGCTCTCAACAACTCGAACGCTACGGCACAGCGGTCGATGAACTCCACGACTACCTCGAAAAATTCCCCGGCGAACCGGAAAACAGCGAAGCCCGCGTCCTGCTTGGCAACGCCCTCATGAACGAGGGCTTCGTCCCGGAAGGGATCGCGGCTTTTCGAGAAATTCCCGCGACGGACACCAAGGCATACGAGGAGGGAGTCTTCCGCACCGCCGAGGCCCTCAAGCTTCTTGAGGACTACGAACAATACCGCACCCTCATGAAGGATTTCGCCAAGAACCACCCTCGCTCGGCACGGGTTGCTGAGGCGATTGCGAATCTGGGCTGGTATTACCGAAAGCAAGAGCAACCCGCGAAAGCCCGCGAAATCTACTGGCAGGCGATCCGAGACCACGGCAACGACCCCGAAATCCGCTCGGTGGACGACCTCTTTCCCTCGCTTGCCCGTCTTTACAGGGGACCTGCCGAGTCCGCCGAATACCTCGCGCTCCTTGGCGACCTGCTGGCCGAAGCGGGCACAGAGAAAAAGGACACCCTTCGCATGCGTCTTCTACACGCCCAAGCCCAGACGCTGAAAAAATCCGATCCCAAGCGCTCTCAAACCCTCCTGATTGAGGCGGCGGCCTTGGCCGATGTGCGCGAGGCAAACCCTGCCCTGCTCGTCGATTTTGGCAATGCCCTGCTGGAGTCCGGTCAGTCGAAGCAAGGCGAGGAAATGCTGCGCGACGCTCTGCGATGGAACCCCCGCGCGATGCAAAAAGACCGCATCCTCGCCGCACTCGGGGAACTGGAATTGAAGAACGGCAACGAAAAGGCCGCGCTGGATTGGTTCAACCGCTTCGAACGCGAAAATCTCGGCACCCAACTCTTCGCCCCCACGATGCTGTCGAAGGCCAAACTCCTCCAAAAGCGCGGACGCCTCGCCGAGGCGCGGAGAGTTCTCGAAGAGGTGCTCAAAAATGAAGCGACATCCGGCGAGAACAAGGCCGAGACACTTTGCCTCATCGGCGACCTTCACATGGCCGAGGAGAATCCCAAACTCGCCATCCCCTACTACCAGCGCGTTTACCTTATGCACGGCCGCTGGAGGCCATGGGTGGCCCGCGCCTACGCGCGGAGCGGCGAGGCATTTGAAAAAATCCAGGACTCCACCGCAGCCCGCCGCACCTACAGTGAGTTCCTGTCCAAAACCGAGCTCGAGGATTTTCCGGAATCGAAAACCGCCCAAGCGCGTCTGCAGGCTCTTGGCGGACCTCTGCCTTCGAAATCCGGTGAAAAAACAAAACCGTCGGAGGAGTCACCCGAACAAGGATGAAACGCACACTCCTCATCCTTCTCGCCGCGACATCCATCGGCCAAGCGCAGGATGTGCTCGAAATGAAAGCTGGCAACCGCCGCGTCGGGAAAATCATTTCGGCGGATGAGAAATTCATCCGCTTGCAACTCGATATCCCGGCACAGGCGGGATCCGCTCTGCAGGCGGCTCCGTCCATCGCCTTGCCGAGAAATGATGTTCAAGCGATCCACTTTGCAATCGATACAAGCCGCGACGCAGCCGTCCGCTCCGCAGCCATTCAGGACATTCCCGCCCTCGAACAACATTGGGAAAAATTCCGCCCCTGGCTCGATTTCCCCCGCTCCCCGTCGGCATCCATCGGCTCTGCGCTCGGAAACGCCCTGCTGGCAACCAAAGAACGAAAGAATGCCGACCGGGCACTCGAGTTGTTCAGGCTCATAGAAGAAAAGGCGTGGCAGGCATCGGACAAGGCCCGCGCCCGCGAGGGACGCCTCCGCGCCATGACCGCCACGGGCAAGGCCGCAAAAGCCATCGAAGAGGCCAAAACCCTTGCTGCGGAAACGGAGGACCCCGAAATCCTCATCGAAGCGAACTACCTCATGGCCCAAGCTGCGGAAAAATCACTGCGGTCCTTCCTGAAGGAAAATCCCCGCTGGGACATCGACCCCGCCGTGATCGACGAGCGCCACCAACTGCACAGGCGAGCGCTCGAGCTTTACCTCTACCCGTCACTTTTCTTTGGCACAAACAACGAGAAAGCCGCACGAGGTCTCTGGGGAGCCGTGGGAATCTATCGCACCAGCGACGAGCACCAACTGTCCATCGAAACCTCCCGCGACATCCTCGCTTTTTATCCGGCAACGCCGGAAGCCGAGCAGGCGCGGACTTATCTCGCGTCTCTCAAGCCCGATCAGCTCGCGGTGGATTGGGAAACCGAAGCTAAAAAGGAGCTGCAGGCGGGAACCGCTCCAATCCAAGCACCCCCAACCGCCGAACCATCACCATCCCCGCAGCAAACGCCAAAGCCCGCCAAAGAAAAAAAGAAGAAGCCGAAAGACTCATGAAAAACATCCACAAAACACTCCTTGCATCCGCACTCCTCGCAATAGCCGTCGTCTCCACCGCGCCGCCCGCATACGCCGAAGACAAGCAGGCCAAGCCCGCCGCAGCCAAGCAACCGAAGGACAAAACACTCCTCGACACCTTCTACGCCGGCGGCGCGCTCATGTGGCCGCTCCTCGCCTGCTCGATCGGCACAGCGGCCGTGGCTGTGTATTGCCTCCTACAGATCAACAGCAGAAAAATGCTCCCCCATGCCCAGGCCGAAGCGATTGGCCAATTCATGCAGGTAAGGGACGCTTCTTCCGCCTACTCGCTCTGCCATTCGCAGCCAAATGTTTTCGCCAACACGATGGCGGCGGCCCTTCTCAAGGTGAACTTCGAACGCGACCTCGCCAACAAGGTCTCCATGGAGCAGGCCGCCGGCGAAACCCTCGCCAACGAGGAGACCAAGCTCAACCTCTGGGTGAACTACCTGAATGTCTTTGCGACCATTGGCCCCATGCTCGGCCTCCTCGGCACAGTCACCGGGATGATCGCGAGCTTCGACATGCTCGCAGCCGGAAAATCCGAACCCGCAGACCTCGCAGGCGGCATCGGCGAAGCCATGATCACCACCGCAGGCGGCCTCTTCGTCGGCATCCCGGCCATGTTCCTGTATTTCTATTTCCGGAATCTTCTCCAAATCAACATGGCGAACATCCAGAAACGAGTCACCTTCATGCTCGATCTCCTCAGCGGCGAAATCAAAATCGAGTCCGCCGACTACGCGCACGCCCCGGAATAACCGCACGCGCCACGCTTCATGAAGCTCGCTAAAAAACAAGAGGACGAAATCGGCTTTCAACTCGCGCCGATGATCGACATGACATTCCTCCTGCTCATTTTTTTCATGGTGACCACCAAGATTTCCAAGGAGCAGGTGAATGTGGAAATCAAGCTCCCGACGGCCTCCAACGCCTCGATCCCGGATGATCTTTCAAACCGTGACATCATCAGCATCGATAAAGACGGCACCTACTATATTGGCCAAACCCCTGCCGATAAAAAGCAACTCACCACCCACCTCAAGGAGCGCTTCAAGGTCACTCCTCCACTCCGCCTCTATGTCCGCGCCGACAAAAACACGCCCGGAAAACAGATCAAAGAACTCATGCGCATCGCCAGCGAAGCCGGTGCGGTGAATGTCATTTTCGGAACCTACCAGGATTGATGAGACCGCACCCGCTTCGGTATCTCAGCATGGTAGGGCGTGGCCTCCGGACGCGCCGCAAAGACGGCGTGAACACACGCCTCCCACGCTCCTTAAAACTTAATTCTTAAAACTTAAAACTTCCATGCGCCTCCGCAAAAAAGATGTCCAAACCGTGGAAATGCAGATGGGACCCATGATCGACATGGTCTTTCTCCTGCTCGTTTTTTTCATGGTGTCGGCCAAGCCGGTCAAACAGGAGAGCGACATCAACATCGGACTCCCCGGCACCGTCGCCCAGGAGGAGACCCTTGAAATCCCGGACGAGCAACGCATCCAAATTCAACCGAACGGGCAGGTTGTGCTCAATGACCAACCCATGGACTCCCCCGCGAGCGCCGAGATGCCTGCCCTGCTCTCGACGCTAAAGCGCTTCAAGGAATCCGCTGACTCCAACAAAACCGAGGCGCTCATCACGATCGATGCGGATGACGCCGCGAACCACGAGCGCATCGTCCAAGTCCTCAATGCCTGCGCCCAGGCGAAAATCACCGGCGTCACATTCGCCGATGCCGGAGAGGAGGAGTAAGCATGGCTACCATCGAATCATTTCTCAGCGAAAGCGCCGCAGCCAAGAAACGCCGCTGGGCCATGCTCGGCACGATTCTTCTTGGAGTCATCCTGCTCCATGTCGCCGCCGGGGTCGTCGCCGGCATTTTTATCGTGGCAAAATACATGTTCCCGCCACCCGCGAATTTCGTAGTCCAGCGCGACATCCGCCTCCCCGCAAAGAAACGGGAACACAAAATGAACATGGCCGCGCTTGATGCCATCGCACCGAAACCGACCTTCAACGACAAACTCCAAAGCAGCCGTCCGACTGCTTTTTCCCTGCCCGCAGTGCCCGACCTCCCGCTCGACCAGATGCTGCCACTCGACCCGTCCCAAATCATCGCCGATCAAATCTCCTCCCTCAGCACAAGCGAGGCGATGGGCGCCGGCGCGGGCTCCGCCGCCACCGGCAGCGGCGGATTCGGAAAAGGCATGAGCTTTCTGGGCATCCAATCCGACGGCCAACGCGTCCTCCTCATGTTCGATGTCTCGACCTCCGTCAAAACGAAGGCCGAAAAGGCAGGCGTCCCGCTCTCGAAAATCAAACTCGAAACCATCGAACTCATCAAAAAACTCCCCATCACCTCCCGCTTCGGAATCATCCAATTCTCGCGAAACTACAAACCCTTCAGCGAGGAACTGGTCCCCGCCACCAACTCAAACCGCGACGCCGCCACCGCCTGGGTCGAAAACGAATGGGTGGAATCCGGCATGATCCCCTCCTCCGGCAAAGGCATCCCGAGCCCGAACGGCGTCGTTGGCGTCCTCGAACTCGCCGCCAAAATGAAGCCCGATGTCGTCTTCCTCATCTCCGACGGCAGCTTCCAATCATCCCTCAACCCGCAAGGCATCCCTTGGAACGATTTCAAAAAAGCCGCAGATGCCGTGAAAGACGCCTCCGACGACGCCTGCCGCTTCAACTTCATCACCTTCGAAGCCTCCGAAGAAGACACCAAAGAACTCAAACGCATCTCCAACCGCAACGGCGGAAAA
The DNA here is from genome assembly GCA_044369905.1 of Terrimicrobiaceae bacterium. Lineage (GTDB taxonomy): Bacteria > Verrucomicrobiota > Verrucomicrobiia > Chthoniobacterales > Terrimicrobiaceae > UBA967. The sequence continues at coordinate 8,222 of JBILWM010000098.1, forward strand.
ATCATCGAACTCAAAAAATAACCACGAGCAACCAACATCCCGACCCGCTCGAATTACGACCAAAAATTTGGACGATCGTCCAAATTTTTGGTTCGACCAATGTATAGACCCGTGCAGATGAGCGCTTTTTAAGCTTTAGGGTTTGTATGGGAAACTTAAAGACGCGGATTTCTCAGCCGTCATTCCGGCGAATTGAAACCGAATGCCTTCCTTTGCGAGCGCGTCAACAAGCCGAGCGAGCGCAGATGGGCTTGGTGCATCTCCCATCTTTCGTCGGGCGTCGCAGCGAGGCTTCGCGCGAACAGGATTCTTTCGTGCTCGCTGAGACCGGGCACTTTTCTCAGAAGCTTTTCCATGCTCTGGCGTTTTTTTTTCACCTGAAAAAAGGCTATGCTTCTGGAATCGGCGAGTCAACGGAGCGGGCGACCTTTTGGCTTTTTTTAATCTCTAAACCAAGCGCGCGAGTTCCTTGGGCAGCGGGCAGGTGAATACCATGTCCTTACCGCTCACAGGGTGCGGGAACCGCAGCGCGCTCGAGTGCAGGCCCAGGCGCTTCGCGGGATTGCTCCTCGCGCCGTATTTTTTGTCTCCAATGATCGGGCAGCCCGCTTCGGCGAGTTGCACGCGGATCTGGTGGCGGCGGCCGGTTTCTAAGGTCAGCTCGACCAGTGAGCGGTTTGGAATCGATGCCAACACACGGAAATGGGTCACCGCGTGGCGGGTGTTTTCGCTCCGCGCGACACTGAAAACCTTGTAGGGATTTGTCTCATCCAGGTCGGACTCAAGGATGCCCGAACTCTCCCGCAGGCGGCCTTCCACGACGGCTTCATAGCGTTTCTCCGCATCGTCCCAGCGGGATTGCAGGATTTCCTTCGACTCGGGAGTCTTGGCAAAAACCATGAGGCCCGAAGTCTCCTTGTCCAAACGGTGCACGATCCAAACCCTCGCGCGGGCCATCGGGTTGCCGCTGCGCACATGGTCTGTGAGCTGATGGTAGGCCGTGCGTTCCTGCTCCGCCTCGCTGGCAATGCTGAGGAGGTTCGGCGGCTTGTCTATGACGATGATGTCGGCGTCCTCAAAAAACACACGAATGCCCGAGCCGACCAAAGAGCGCGGCGCGGCATAGCGATCATTCCGCACCGCGACAACATCCCCCGGCTCGAGCGGATGGTTGAACTGCGAGATCGGGCGACCATTCACCGTGATCGCCTGAAATTTCAGCCAAGTGCGAATCTGCTTCTTCTTCAGTTCAGGCCAGGCCTCGAAACAATACGCCAGCAACTCAGCAGGGCTGGAAACAGTGGAAGGCTTGGGCATCGAGAAGATCGTAGCAAAGCGACATGCCTTGGGAAAAAAATTCGTGCGGGTGCGAAATTTCCAAGCCTTATTTCCACGGCTCCGACAGATCAACGCGCGCCAGTCGTGAGCGAGTTTAGGATGCCACAGTAGAACGCAGTCTCAAGCTCGGCAGGCTGAAGGAGCCTGTAATTCATCCGAGGCGTCTTCGGAGGTTGGCAACCAAAGAGGGACCGTCTGTTTCCGACACCTCCCCCTTCTCATATAAATCCAGACGGCGATCCGCTTCTTGCCCCCAAAGCTTCATTCGAGAGGAATCTCCAACATTTAGGGTTTCAAGCAGCCTGTCAGCGAGGAGCGCCCGCTCGACCGCGCTTAAGGCCAACGCTTCATGCTCAATAATTGCTGCATCCATGGATCAATTTAAGTTTAGCAAACGAACTCGCGAAAACTGTAATTCGCGAAAATATCGGAGCCAATTCGGTTAATTCTGTCTGAAAACACAGGCATCCCATAGAGGAAAAAAATGCACCTCAAGGAGAGATGGACGGGATGTTTGAAACCTGCCACTTGGCAGGCTATGAAAAAACCAAAACACCCCCGTCCATCGGCTTCAAAGTTCAGCGG
>JBILWM010000180.1:0-2783 GCA_044369905.1 Terrimicrobiaceae bacterium
CAAGCAGGGAACCACGGTTCCCCGCACCCCTCCTCTCAGGGGAACAGAAAAACCCCTTGCCAAAACGAACCCAAAAAACCTAGAAAAACACCCGTCAAAGGTGGTGCACTTTGAAGTGACCGCTGACACTCATTCTCCGACTTGCTCGAATCCGCATGCTCGGTAGCAGGTGCCACGGAAGCGGCTTTCGTGCACAAAACTTTCCACCACCAGCGGCCGCTGTTCCCAGCGCTCCTGCCAATCCTGGGCGACCCTCCGCAGCGTCAGGCCCAAGATTTTCGAGGCCAGATTGGGATGACGTTCCCGCTCGACGAGGAGCAAAAACCGGCTGTTGTTAATGACGAATCCCAGACGCCGAGCCCGCTGCTGGGGACTCCAGCCCACCCATTTTTCCCGCTCCTTGAGATGCGGGGCCGCGCAGCTGAATGTAAGGATCGCCACCCAGTGCCCATCCACTTGGGCGATATAGCGCAGGTAGCGTCCTCCGATTCGGGCGCTTTGGAGGTAGTGCTGGGTTTCGAGCAATTGATCGAATCGCTCCTGCTCTTCATCATGGATGAGGCGAAGACTGACGCGGAAAAGAAAACTTTCGGCGGCTTGCTGGATTTTCATCGCCTCTGCTCATGCCAAAAGTGAGTAAAAGCGTTTAGCTGTTTTTCACTCGGCTCAAATCCAGATAAGATGATGGCTCTTCGGATGAAATAGCTCTGCGAGTAGCAAGCACGCGGTCTTTTCATTGCAAACTAGAACCCGCTTCGTTTTCTTTTTTCGCCGTGCGCTTGGGCGGTTATCCGTTAAAACTTGGCTTTCATATGAATGATGTTGGAACGGTTTTCTTGGGTAGCGGATTTGCGGCGAAGTATCCGGAAGGCGGTGGCAATTTCTCTGTGCCGCTCCAATGGGCACTGGGCTTGAAGCGGCTGGGGGTTGATTATTTTTGGTTGGAATTCATGCCTGCCTCGGGGGATGCGGAGTTGGATGCGCGTTGCATTCGGATTTTTGAGGAGCGCATGCGCCAGCATGGTCTGAAGTATGTTTTGCTTTACCAGCGCGAGGCGTCTGAGGTGCAGGATATCGCGGGCTTTGATTTTCACGGCATGTCGGAGCGTGAATTTCGCGAGCGTCTTAGTGGACCCACGACTTTGTTGAATCTGAGTTATTCGATCAGGCCGCCGCTTTTGCAACTCTTCGAGCGTCGCGTTTACATCAATATCGACCCGACGGAGATTTGCTTTTGGATGGACAGGTTGGAGCTGGGGCAGTCGTTCCATACGGAGTTTTGGTCAATCGGCCTCAACATGCATTCGCCCGAGTGTCGTCTTCCCAAGCCGCTCCCGGGGGTTGAGTGGAAAACATTTTACCCCATCGTGGACACGGAGCTTCTGCAACCTTCCCCGCGTCCTGCAACGAACCGTTTCACCACGGTTGGTCAGTGGTATTGGGAGGGGTGGCTTGAGATTGATGGAGTTTACCGCGACTACTCGAAGCGTGCGCAATTCGAGCCTTATCTCGATGTGCCTGCAGAGGTGCCGGAGGTGGATTGGGAATTGGCGATGCACATGAATCCCGATGATGCCGAGGCCGACCGGTTGCGGGCTCACGGGTGGCACCATGTTTACCCGCGTGATGTCGTTTGCTCTCCGGAGCATTATTTTAACTATCTGCGCGGCTCGCTGGCTGAGTTCACACCAGTGAAAGTGGATGATGTGACGCGGACGGGCTGGATCAGCGACCGGGCAGCGGCTTTTCTGGCGCTGGGTCGCCCGGTCATTACGGAATCCACCGCAGCTGAGAAATACCTGCCTGCGGAGAGCGGTTTCCTGTGGATGCATGACAAGGCGACCGCCGTGGAGTGTGCGCGCCGCGTTCTTAAGGATTGGGAGAGTCTTTCCCGCGCCGCGCGGGCTTGTGCGCTCGAGTGCTTTGACTCCGTGAAAAACATTCGCCGCATTCTCGGATGAAAAATGTCCGCCCTTGGACCGCTGGATTGACTCGCGGAAGTGGTGCGCAATGATGGGGCGATGGGTAAGTTCAAAGCAGCCAGCTATCATGTGAATGGTGTCTACAAGGCCTCTGAGGTTCTCTCGGCGGCCCTGCATTTGAGGGAAACGCTCAAGACGCCGGCACGCATGGCTTTTGCCTTTGTCAGCGCGAGCTACATTCCCCATATCGCCGAGTTCTGTGAAATCCTGCGCGTTGATGGGCATATTCAGGACATCGTGGGCTGCACGACCGGGGGCCGAATCGAGGGTGGGAGCGAATTTGAGGGGGGGACGGGATTTTCCATCATGGCCTGCCAAGGTGAATTCGGCGATCCGTTGGCTCTGGCTGGCGATGATTTTTCAACGGTCACAGGTGCGAATGGATGCATCTTGGTGGCCAATCCCTTTGTTTTTCCAATCGAGGAATGGATCGGTTCCTTCAATCGCCGAAATCCCGGGATTGGTCTGGTCGGTGGGCTTGCCAGCGGGGGCAATGCCGATGAAGTTTCGGCGTTCATCAATGGCGAGCCTGTCGATGCCGTCGCCGTTTCCGTCCTTGGCCGCACGGCCATTGTTCCGGCTCTGAGTCAGGGATGCCGCCCGATTGGGGAGCCTTTCACTGTGACGCGCGCTGAGCACAATGTCATTTACGCCGTTGGCGGGCAGCCTGCCTACCCAGGGCGTTTGGCTGGATTGGTCATAGAAGGGGACGCGTGTTGAGGATGAGGTTGAGGGCTTCTCTGCGGTGGCGGTGGTAAAATTCGAAGAAGGCGGACAGAGGTTCTCCTTGTTTGAATGGAA
>JBILWM010000181.1:0-2779 GCA_044369905.1 Terrimicrobiaceae bacterium
TCCCTTCGGGATTCCCTACGCGAAAATCAGCGATTCTTTACCCCAAGATAGACCGTGTTTTCTAATTGTCGTCGGGGGTCATTTCTAATTGTCGCCGAAAACCATTTTTAATTGTCGCTGGACACCCACCGTTTTTCTGATGAATCTTCATCGTCAGTGCTCCCTGAACCGTCATATGTTTCTTCGGATTATTCCGTGCCAAACCAGGTATCAAATCCAAAACAATTCCAGCCCAAGAAAATCATCATTCCCGCCATTTTCCTGATAGGTTTTCTCGTCCTCGACTTTATCTACGCTCGCTGGGCCTTGCTTTCTGAACCCCAAGGTGATGTGCTCGGGCGCGTCGTCGTCGGCTTGTTACTTGGCATTGCCACAGTGCTCGCGGCCTTGACCGTCCAGCAGCGCATCGCTGCGGCCATGAAAGGGAGTCTCAGAATCATTTTTACGGATCGTCCCTACACATGGGGTGAAACTCTCAGCGGCAATATCTTGCTGCATACCCGTGAGCGATTGCTTTTCGAGCGGCTCACGATCACCCTTTCTGCCCATCAACGCATCTCGGGCGGAAGCCAAGGCAGCACCCAATGGGAAAAAGTCATCTATCTGAGCCAGGATCTTCCGATCGACGAAAACCTCATGCCAGGCACTCGGCAAATTCCCTTTTCTATTAAGATTCCGAATCGACCTGCGCGTCATACCCCAGAGTGGCCGGATGAATTGAAAGGCGTGGGTGCTTTTATCGAAGGCGTGCAGCGAACTTTCAACGCCCTCGATCTCGCTCCAGAGTTGGACTGGACACTCGAAGCCTGCGCCCACCTACCCGGAGCCGACCTCGACGATTCTCACACGCTCCGGTTCAACACCTCGTCCGTGATTTCATGAATGCGCTCACCGCTGTCCAGTTATAAGTAAATGCCACTATGAGCGGAAAACCTATGAGTGAAATCCGATATGATCTCTGCGTCGTCGGCGCGGGTAGCGGTGGCATTGGGGCCGCGCTGGCTGCGGCCCGCATGGGGCTTTCCGTCCTGCTGATTGAAAAATCCGACACGCTCGGCGGCAATGCCGTTCGTGGTGGAGTTCACAATTGGGAACCTGGTGTCGGCGGCACTTCGTTTCCATTCGAAATTTATCAGCGCCTTGAAAAAATCCCCAATGCCGTCGCCATTGTGCGCATGGCACGCCACTGCGTTGTGCCACAACCGGGAGAACCGGTGTATCCCGGCGGCGAGGCTTTGCCTGATCCTGCAGCGACCTATTCGGATTCCTTGAAACGCCACTCGCTCAAGGAACTTTCGCCCGAGGAAAAGTTTGGACGCTCCTCCGCATTTCGCTCCATCGTCTTTGAGCCGGAGGCCTACTCGCGCGTCGTGGGTGAGATGCTTGCCGAAACCGGCAAATGCACGGTCCTCACAAATACTGCCTTCCGTGAATTGCGCGTGAAGGATGGCAGCATCGAAAGCCTCATCCTCGAAAACGGCGAAGAAGTGCGCGCCTCGTTCTTTGTCGATAGCACCGCCGACGCGAAGCTCTGTCACGCCGCCGGTTGCGAACTGATGCGTGGCCAGGAAGCACGCGACACCTTTGGCGAACCGGATGCTCCCGAGCAGGCATCCTCCAAGGTTAATGCCGTGACCCTCATCTACCGCATCACGCCGCGCGATCACGCCGCAGTTGATCCGTTGCCGCCGGATGTTCCAGCCGAATGCTGGTGGCAGGCGCGTTTTCCTGCATCGCTGAATTCCGGCTACGCCAATGGTGACCTCAACATCAACATGCTGCCCACCATGCAGGGCGAGGAGTTTCTGCATCTCGGATATCCTGCCGCTTACGCCGAGTGCCGACGCCGCGTTCTTGCTCACTGGCATAACCTCCAAACCCGTCCCGATTTTCCCGAGTTCAAGCGTTACACAATCTCATGGATCGCACCGGCTCTCGGCGTGCGCGAGACTGTGCGCGTTGTCGGCGAATACATCCTCACCGAGCATGATATCCTGAAAGGCATCAGTCGCCAGAGTGACCCCGATATCATCACGCTCGCCGACCATGCGATGGATCGCCACGGCGAGGGTGGGGGATGCGTCGAATTGCGCGAACCCTACGGCGTTCCCTACCGCTGCCTGTTGCCGAAGGGAATGGACAATCTCCTCGTCGCCTGTCGCGGTGCGAGCTTCAGCTCCATCGCCGCCTCGAGTTGCCGGCTCTCACGCACCATGATGGCTCTTGGCCATGCTGCTGGTGTCGCCAGCGCCCTCGCCAGAGAGAAAGGCGCTACTCTTCGCGCTGTCCCAGCCGAGGCGCTCCGCCAAACGCTCCGCTCGCAACACGCCGAGATCGACTGGCCGCGTCCCGCGTAGTGTCGCCCAACTCTGGCGCTGCACGCACGCCGCTTCGCGGCTGAAAAATGGGACATGCGAGACGATGTCCCTCCCGGGTTTCAAGTCGCGCGGCAGCGCGCAACCAATTGGAGGGTCGACCTCCGGCTTGACCCAAGACTGGGAAGCTCCGCCACCACCGCGTCCCGCTCCCACCAAGCCGCACGCCGCCACCTCATAGACATCCTCGGACGCCGCTTCGCGGCTAAAAAATGGGACATGCTAGACGATCTCCCTCCCAAGTTTCAAGTCGCGCTGCTGCGCGCAACCAATTGGAGCAGGGCGTTTGGCTGGAGGCTCTGGAAGCAGCAAGAAAACTGGCTGAAAGAAAAAGATAGACAAAAAGGCACAGAAAAGCTGTGATAGTCTGGTGAAGAAGAAAACATCAGCTACAGAGGCCAACT
>JBILWM010000182.1:0-2749 GCA_044369905.1 Terrimicrobiaceae bacterium
GCGCCGCTTCGTTGGCGGGCGGCGTGGCAACGACAAGCGAGCGCAGATCGCTCCAGTCCATCGAGGCATCGACGACATCCCACTGGATATGTTCCTCAGTGAAAAACTTGACCGCGCCATAGAGCGTATCAAAGAGCGAGGCACCGCTGCCTTTTGCGGCGGCCATCGCTGCGCTTTCCACGCCATCGGGAACAAGGATCGCCGCCTCGCGCAGGCGTTGCATGCCGACGCACCATGGCTGTCTCGGTTCGATGAAAGAGTAGGACTCGCCGATCGTCTGATAGACGGCCTTTTCCAAGGCTCCGTTGCAATGCATATGATCGCCGATGCAGGAAGAGGCGCCAACCATGAGGTGGGTGGCGACCTGATACTTCATCTGTGCCGGTGAAACGACCGTGCCGAAATCACCCCAGTTTTTCAGGAAGCGACCGGTCATGCCCGTCACGGGAACTCCGGTGTTCGAGAGATAACGGCCGAGCAGAGGGAAGGCCAGCCAACCAGTTTGAAACGGGAGCGTCTCGGCATAAAAATCCGACACCACACCCTTCGCCTTGGCCGCCTCGCCGAAGGCATTGTAGCAGCCGATTTCCAAACGCAGTCCGGGACGGATCGCATCCATGCGACGACGCAACTCGCGGGCAAAGCGGTCGTGCGTGGCGGAATTGAACTGCTGGTGCGCGGTGTCGTCGTTCGGATCGATACCCTGCTCGTTCATCAAGCGCTGGCAATGATCGCAGAAACAACTGCCGGGCAGGTAGCCGGCCATGTCGATGAATATGCCGTCCAAGGGATGCAGGCGCAGGCATTCCTCGACATGCGGGAAGAAGAAAGTTTCCAACCACGAACCGCGGTTCGGGCAGAGCCAGCGCCAGTAAAGCTCCGAACCATCCTGCAGGATCTGCGTATCGACCGGCTTGCCGTCGCGAAATTGCGCGACATATTCCGGATGCGCTTCGGCGAAGACCTCGTCGACATTCAGGCTGAAGTAAGCAAGCACCGGCATCTTGCGCTTGGTGGATTCCGCAACCATTTGCCCGAGCAGGTCGAAGCCCAAGCCCGGATGACGCGTGCCGACCTTCGTGTCGAAGTAGGAATAGCCGTGATGGCACTTCGCGAAGACCGCGATCGAGTTGATCTTCGCCGCTTCGAGCGTGTCGAAAAATTCAGTGGCATGGAACTTGTCGCCGACGGTCACTCCGGCGGGCGTGTGGAAATCAAGGTGGATTTGGCGGTGTGCTGTCATGAGTGGTGGTTACTGTATATGCAAAGATGTGTTCCGGCTTTTATCCCCGGCCGTTGACGGCCTCCCACTTCCATTGGAGCGGGGCGGGAGCGACATCGGGCTTCCGCAGGGCAAGCACTACCCGGATGGACTGGCCGGGCGCGAGGGCAAAATAGTTGTCGCTTAGGAAATACTCCTCCTCGCGGTAATTCAGGCATTCGAGTCCCGCCCAGATCGCCGGCACTTCGGAGAGATTTTCGACCACTATCAGGGCACCGCGTTCGTGTTGTTCGATGGTCGTGATGCTCAGATGGCACTGAGGCAGGCGCTCGATCGCCTCGGAGCGATGCCAGTCGAAGTTGAACGGATAGTAGTTCTGGGAGATCACCTCGCCGTTAGCGTCCCTGAGCGTCAGCAGGACCGAGAAGAAGCTCTCATCGGGGGCCTGGACCGCATCCGTTTCCACACTCGGATGGCCGAGCAGGTGGTAGAGAGGAAACAGGTAGCCGATGCCGTTGAGATCGAAAACCTCCTCCGCGGAGCCGCTTGCCACATCCTGGTTGGTCATGCGGGTTCGGATTTCCCGTCCGTCGGCGGCGATCTTCATGCCATAGGGCTCGTCCGCAGTGACTCGGAAGAGTTCGCGGAGGCTCGAATCGTAAAGCCGCAGCTCGGGGCGGTAGCCGCTCAAAGTCGTGCCGCTTTCGTTGATAACCCGCACCCAGCTCCGCAGGCGGTCCCGCACATCGAATCGGCGCGCCTTGAATTTCATCACGATCGAGACCGGCGCAAAGGCGCGGCGCACGAAGTAATAAAGTGCCTTGGGCGCGCCATAACCGTCCACGAGTCCGGAGCCGAGGGAAACGCACTGGTCCTGCCAGCACCACGGGAAGGCGCCGGAGTTGTAAAAGAGACGGCTGCGCCAGGTGCCGATCATCGCAAAGAGGGCGAATCCGGCATAGACGCGGGTGAAATACATCAACTCCTCCCAGGAACGGAAGGGAGCTGAAGTGAGTGGGTCTGGATTTTCGACCCCCGTGAAGCCCTTGTTGAAGCGTTGGTTCCAGGGCGCGTTGTTGATCCGGTGAAAGTGGATGTGCGCGGGAGGCGGCCAGAGCGAGGAAGCCTCGGGCAGGAAGCGCGCGATCTGACGCATCGACTGGCCAACGAGGAAGGAATGGTTCCCGCCCCAGAATTCGACACTTAGCTTCGGGTCGCCATCAAGGTAGTTTTGAAGCGAGGCGGCGCCTTCGGTATGATATCCGAAATGATCATACTCGTCCGTGAGCCCGTCGCTTAGCGAGTAGGAGCTGTAAAAATAGCGCCTGCGCGGATCGAGGTCGGCCAGGATGCCGCGCCCGATCTCGCAGAGATCCCAGAGCGGATGCCCGCGCACCTCCGCATTGAGCAACTCGTTTCCGCCCATCCATGCCACCACGCAGGTGTGCGAGCGCAAGTCGCGCACCAGTCGGTTCATTTGCAGCCGGTAAATATCGCGGTCGACTTTCGTGGCGTCGGTCACATTGC
>JBILWM010000183.1:0-2745 GCA_044369905.1 Terrimicrobiaceae bacterium
GTTTACATCGCGACGCCGCCCTTTCTGCATCGCGAGATGGTGCTTACGGCGATGGCGGCGGGCAAACATGTGCTGTGCGAAAAGCCCTTCATGCTGAACCAAGCCGAGGCCCGCGAAATCGCCGCCGCACATGCGTCCTACCCGGATCTGAAGGTGGCGAGTTGCTCCAGCCGGTTTTTCGCTGCGCCACCGGTTCGCAAAGCGCGGGAACTTATCGCAGGCGGCGGCATCGGCCGTCTGCTGCGGATGCGCTTTGTGCATGCCCTGCCGCTGGCGAAACCCATCACCGAGTTGCCGCGATGGAAACAAATGAAAGCCACCGCCGGCGGTGGACTCGTGATGGACTGGGGTGTTTATGATCTGGATTGGATGAGCTACCTGCTTGGGGAATTGTTCAATCCGGTGGCGATTTTTGCCCGCACCGACAACTGGCGTTGGGAAGAGGGGGATATCGACAGCAGTTTCTCCGCCGAGATTTTACTCTCCTCCGGGATCAGCATCGCGTGGGAGCGACGGATCGAGCACGGCCCCGCCAACACGCGGATCGAAATCCGCGGAACCACTGCCGGTCTCGATCTTCCCTTCATGCCTGGCGGTTTGCCCGAAGCGCTTACGCTTCACCGCTACGATGAGGGAAACAAACTCCAGGGCGAAGTGCTGTCCGAACCGATAACCAACTGGGGAGCGATCCTGCACCACCCAGTGCAGGATTTCGTGAGTGCGATTTTGAATGACCACGCGGTTGCATCGCCGCCTGCTTCTCAAGTGACGGTTCATGGCGTCATTGATGCCCTTTATGCGTCGGCTACCAGCGGCCGCAGCGAGGAGGTGAAGCCATGAAAACGCATTACACGGTTTATGCCTTCGACAACTATTTCGGCGATTCACCGATGGCCGACGACCCGGTTGCGCAGGCGGCATTGCTTAAGAGCCTCGGCTACGGCGCCACCTATCATGCGATAAACCGCAAGACGGAGGAGGGATGGAATAGGTTTCTCACTTGGGAAGAGTCCTCACGCCACAGCGGGCTTCCGGTGGCCGCCTATTACACCGCGCTTGAGCTCGGCAAGGAACCGCCGGAAGGAGGGCATTTGGTGGAGGAGGTCATCGCGCATCTACCATCAGGCTCGGTGCTGGAACTGGCCGTCTCGTTGGCCGGGGCACAAGCCTCGGATGCCTCGCGCGATATGGAGCTGATCGTCATGCTGCGTCCGCTCGTCGATCTGGCGCGGAGTCGCGGAGTCACGATTTCGCTCTATCATCACATCTGGTTTCTCCTGGAGCGTATCGAGGATTGCGTGCGTGTGGCGGAGAAAATCAACGACCCGGCCCTGCGGGTGACCTTTTGCGGCTACCACTGGTATGCGGTGGATGGCAGCGAACTCGCCGCCAAGGTCAAGCTGGCCGCTCCATGGATGTGCCTTGCAAACCTATGCGGCAGCCGCCCGGCACCGGAGGACGCAAAGTTCGCCGGCTGCCTCCCCAAAACCATCGAATCGGTCGGAGAAGGGGATTTCCCGTTGGCGGAATTTGCCCAGGCGCTCGCTGATGTCGGCTACTCCAGCCCGGTCGGATTCCAAGGCTACAAAATCGGCGGGCACCCGCCCGAGACGCTGGCCCGTTCGATGGAAGCTTGGCGCAACGCATGGAGCATTTTTTAAGGAAGCGCTGAGGATTTAAACTGATTTTGTCCACCCTCTCCCCGGCGCTCATAGAGACGCCGCTACAAAAGGGAGCGAGTGGGCGGACGGAGAGATGCCAGTGGGCGCCTCTCACGGCTTCGGCCATTTGGGACCATTCGCGGACAGCAATTTTGCGATGTTCCCGTAGCGCTCGGCTTCCCATCCGTTGTGGCGTGTGGCGCCCATCTGGAAGCTGTCGAGGAAGGTGGACCAATTGGAAAAGTTTGTGGCGATGGCTTGCGTGGATTTTTTGAGAATGAGTGCCGCTTTTTCCTCCGAAATGTATCCGGCGGCGAGGCCGAGGTCCGAGAGATAGATGAGGTTGGCGTGAATCCAAGCGGACTCGTCGCGGGTTTGGGGATGGCTTTTTTGGAAGGTTTTTTCGGCGGCGTTGTCAGCGATGGCCATGAGGCGTTCAAAAGTCATGCCCTCGGGCAAGGGAGTGGACGGGGCGTTGTTTGAGGGTCGGAAGGCTTCGAGGGCTTCGATCTCGGACGCGAGCTCGTCCTTGTTTTGAATTCCGAACATGCGTCTCAACTCCTTTCGGGCGGCGTGTTTTTCATTCAACTGTGAACCCACTCGTCCGAGGGGATGTCCTTGTGCGAGGAGGATCGGAAGAACAAAGGCGGCGGCGCGCTGATCCTCTGGCGAGGCATCGGATCCAGGCGGTTCAAATTTTGGGAAATCAAAGGGCTCAGGGACTCCGTCAACGGATTCCATGAGGCGGGCGACATCCTCGAAACCGAGGCAGCGCGCCGCGCGGATCGGAGTGACGCCATTTTTGTCGGCGATGGTGGGATTGGCGCCGTTTTCCAAAAGCATTTCCACGAGACCGCGGTTCAAAAGCGGATCCACGGCATGGGCCAAGGCTGTCTTGCCATCACCGTCCTGGAGGTTGATGGAAGCGCCGGCTTTGATGAGGGGAGAAACGATGTAGGGATGCGGCCACTCGTCGCAAGCGGACATGAGAGGGGTTTTTCCATTGCCTCGCGCGGTGGAGTTCACATCCGCGCCGGCGGCGATCAGTTCGCGGATCATGACAATATTCCCATATCCGCTGGCG
>JBILWM010000099.1:0-9966 GCA_044369905.1 Terrimicrobiaceae bacterium
ACGTCGCGGCCAGTTTTGGTCTCCTCGTGGTCTGGCTCACATGCTCGCCATCGACGTCGCGCTCAAAAACGACACCCTGGAGTTCCTGTGGAACTGATTTTTTGCAACTATCGGAGATGCGCCCAAATCGCCATGGCCTGCGATTTGCCCGCGGCGTCTGGTCGGTGCTTTTTGCGGCAAGAAAAAAGGAAACGCGCTGTTTGTTTTCGGCCGATTTGGGTTGTGCCAACGGGTGAAAAGGCTCCAAGAGGCGATTTTTGAATACAAAACCAAATAATATCCATCGTATGTGGAATGGCTTGATGGCATTTTAATATTTGAAACTTGCGAAATAAGAAACAAAAGATAGACAAGTCCGCAGGATCGTGGTAAACAAACTCCCTAATGCTTATGCAACGAAAAAGTGCGTTCTCCCGACGCGGACCCGATTTGGTGACAGAAGAACTGGTAGCGGTTCTTACTAAAAAGACATCCTTCGAATTCAAGCAGTTGTTCGATCAGGTCCATGAGCGCCTTAAAGCTCGCAATGCGGCCAGCGGCGGCGAAGAGATGCTCCGCCTCCGCGCCTACGAGAAACTCCAGAACCTCGTCTCCCGAGGAATGGTGAAAAAGACCGGCAAAAAATACAAGGGCCTCGCATCCCTCGCCAAGGCTCTCACTCCGGACCCGATCCCGGTCGCGAAATAAACGATTTTTTTCGCCGAATGAAATCCCCGACCCGGAAACGGGCCGGGTTTTTTGTTTTTCAGGAAAACCTGCTCAGGTGTTGCGAAGTGGGCGCGGTTCCTGGGCCGCTCGACGGGCGAGTGACCACACCGCCAGAAGGAGCGCTCCAAAGATGATATCCGAGACCAGCGCGTTGCGGTAAAACATCCAGGAAGGAGGAAAGCCCGGCAATCCCGTCGTGAGCGACATCCAAAGACCTCCCAAGCCTCTCGGATACGCTGGATTTCCGATCCAAGCGGCTGTGTTCGTCACAATGTAGAAAAGCAACCCGCTGGCGATGAGAGCCGAAAAAAACCGTGGAGTGGAAAAAGAGCCCTTCGAAAAAAGACGCCCGATGGCAACGACCGCCAGAATGCAGCCCCAAGAGACAAACTGGGCCGAACTGAAAGCCGGATAACCGAGCAGGATTGCCAAAGCCAGATCGGATACAAAAAGGACGCCAATCGGAACGAGCCAAGCCAGGACACCCGGCAGGAAAAGCCCGCCACAAAAAGCCACAGCAGCCACAGGGGAAAAATTCGGCAACTCCGGCAGCAACCCGGCCCGCAGCACACGGAATCCCGCGAGAAGCAGGATGCAAACCGCCACCAGGGCAACAACACCGGACTCAGGGGCACGCCCGCGAGGTGAGGAAAAACTTTTCATGCCCGAAGGCTCTATCGCCGCAACCCAACCTCTGCAAGCCCCGTCTTGAATCTCGATCTTCGCCTCGCAAAGCCGAAGCCTTTTTGTGTATTCTCGTCCGCTCATGATCCATGTCTCCATCCTCGCCAGTGGCAGCTCGGGAAATGCCATTCTTGCCAAGGCGGGAGGGACTTCGGTTTTGATCGACGCGGGCCTCAGCGCCAAACGCCTTGGCGCGCTTGTTGCCGGTCTGGATGCGCCCCCGGAGAGTCTCGCAGGGATTCTGCTCACCCACGAGCATGTGGACCACACGCGCGGGCTCAAAGGACTTTGCGGAAAAAAAACGATCCCTGTTTTCACAAACCAGCTGACGGCGGACAGCCTCCGCAGGGGCAACATCGAAGCGGAATGGCGCTTCTTCGCAAGCGGAGCCGCCTTTCAACTCGGGGACTTCAACATCCATCCCTTCTCCGTGCCTCATGATGCCGCCGACCCGGTGGGTTTTGTTTTGAGGCATGAATCCTCATCCTTCGCCGTCCTCACCGATCTCGGTCACGCCCCGCGACAAGTGGTGAACGCGACACGCGGCGTTAATGCCGTCCTCGTTGAGGCGAACCATGACGAGAACTTGCTGCAAAATGATCAGAAGCGCCCGTGGGCTGTGAAGCAGCGCATTCTCTCGCGCCACGGCCACCTTTCCAATCAGTCCGCAGCCAATCTCGTCGCCGAAATCGCAAGCCCCGACCTGCACCATGTCCTCCTCGCGCATCTCAGCGAGGACTGCAATGCCCCCGCTCTCGCCACCAGCGCCATCCTGGAAAAACTCCAAGCCACTGGAAACAACCACACCCGGGTCCATTGCCCCGGAGCCGAGGGATTCCCGCTGCCTCACACAATCGCTGTGTAAAACTCTTGCTGAAAGATTCCCATTGCACGCGGCAGCGCGACTCGTGAATCCGGGAGGGGCATCGTCTCGCCTGCCCCAAACTTCAGCTGCGAAGCGGCGTTTCTGCTGGATGCAATGGCGGCCTTGCCGCACAAGTGGATCAGCGTCGGCGCGCCGACCCTACCCTGACAAACGATTGCGCTGCCGCGCGGGGTCACTTGCGTTGGTTGAGAAAAGTAGCCACGGCTTGCGCGACTTCTTGAGGTTTTTCCATGAGGAGTTGGTGCCCGGCACTGGCTATGCCGAGGTGCTTGGCGTTTGGGAACGCAGCCTGCATTCGTTTGGCAGTGGAGGCGAATTTGCCGTCGGCCTCGCCGTTGAGCAACAGGGCGCGTCCGGAATATTCGGACAAGGCATACCATTGCGAAGGGAGCCTGCCTACACTCCAAGTCTCAAGGCACGCCGCCATGCGCAAAGGATCACGCCGCAATCGGGAAGCCAGAAAGGCTCCCACATCGACACCCTCGCGAGCAGGAGAAGCAAAGACCGGTTGATGACACCACTCGCGCAAAAATCCCGCAAAATCTCCGCCGGAGCGGAGCCGTGATGCGAGGGCCGAATCGGCTTCCACCCTGCGGGCGCGCTCGGCTTCATCCTCTATTCCAGCCGTGGTGGAGATTCCTATAAAAACAGGAAACACCTCAGGGAAAGAAAGAGCCGCTTGCAGCCCCAGACGCCCGCCCAAAGAGTATCCAGCAACCGCCGCTGTCCCCCACCCTTCGGCAGCCACCAAATCACGCAAGGATTGGGAAAACTCATCTACCGAAGGACAAATCCAGCCAACCTCCTCCTCAGAATGACCCGGCAGGTCGATCAGGGCGAGCTGCCATTGCGGCGAGTGCGCGAGGAATGATTCTGCGAATTTCTCCCAATCACTCCCCTCGCCTAAAAACCCGTGCAGGCAGAGCAAGACGCGCCCACCAGTGCCACGAGTATAAAATTTCAGACCCATGACAACGGGAGCGCCCTGCAAGCCTGTGCGATTCGAAGGTGCAGTGCGTGGTTTTCCGCACGGTGTGTGCGGCACTCGAGAATTCGCGGCGCGGAATGACGCTTTGCGAGCAATCTGCGGAGTTCAGAGAGTGAGACCACCTGATGATATTCCATTCCGAATTGCTGTGCGGCTCCGCGAAATTCCCATGCATGGGGAGTTTCCAGCAATCTCTCCTCCACATCGATCGGCAGAAAACGGAAGATGCCTCCGCCGCCATTGTTGATGACCACCAGCGTGACGGGCAATCCATGCAGGAGCGGAAGGGAATTCAAGTCGTGCAGTGCGGCAAGGTCACCCATGACGGCCAGAAGAGGAGACGTGCAGCCGAGAGCCAAACCAGCCACAGTGGCGATATTCCCGTCGATCCCACTGGCTCCCCGGTTGGCAAAAACATTGACCACATCCTTCGAGACTGCCGCCACACAGGAATCAAAATCCCGAATCGGCATCGAATTTCCAAGGAACACTGGCCAACCTGTCCCGGCAGCGACATCCGCCAGAGCGCGGAGAATTGCCGGTTCGCTGATGGCGTCCTCCTGACCCAATTCCGCCTCGATTGCGGCCCCAACAGCAATATCCGCCCTGCGCCAGGATTCGATCCAAGTGTCGGCGGCCATCAACAGAGCAAATGAATTCACCGATTCGCAAAACGGCTGAATCCCGGCACGGAGAAAAACAGGATGCTGATTCCAAGGATCAAGCCGCTCGGGGAACATCCGCACCTGGAGGCAGTCGGCTCCGCGACATGCCAACAACCATTTCCCGATACGCTTCGAAACAAGCGCGCCCCCGAAATGCAGCACTCGCTCCGGCACAGGCACATCGTGGCGCTGGAGAATCCAATCCGCATGGCGAATCACTTCAGGCCGCAAATGGGCACCCGAAGTCGCATCCGCCATGACCGGCCAGCCCAGTTTTTTCGCCAAATCCAAAATGGCATCCACGCGGCCCTGCTCACCGACAGGCAATCGACCGATCACGACCACGCCGCGACCGTCTGCGAACTTCTGGAAATCGAAATCGGATGGCCAATCGAAAGCCTCCTCGGCTCGAGAAATGACACCATCCCATTCATGGATCGGTTCAGCCGCAGAGTCCTCGAGCAAAGGCTCGCGAATCGGAACATTCAAATGCACCGGTCCCGGTTGTGATCCTGTGGCCATCCCGACAGCCTCGGAAAGGATCCAGGCGAACCGGGAAACGGCCCCTTCATCCTGCGCACATTGCAAGTCCACCGCATACCTCACAAACCCACCGAAGAGGCCGGGTTGTTGAATCGTTTGGTTAGCCCCGCTACCACGCAGTTCCGGTGGACGGTCGGCCGTCAGAAAAATGAGCGGAACATTCGAGTGAAATGCTTCGACGCAGGCGGGAAGGAGGTTTGCCACGGCGGAACCGCTGGTGGTTACGCACACAGCGGGGCGTCCGGTTGCCATAGACCAACCGAGAGCGGCAAAGGCCATGCCGCGTTCGTCGTAGTGGGTGGTCACATGGCGTCCACTCAAAGCAGCAGCCAATGGGGCGCTCCGCGCACCAGGGCTGAGAAAAAAACGATCCGCGCCAAGTTGGCAAAGGCCGTCCACAAGCGCCTGCCCCCAAGCACGGTTGGACAACGAACCGCTCATGCCGAAAGCACATTCAAGACGCCCGAGATTTTATCCTCGAGTTCGAGCCACTCTTTCTCTGGATCGGAACCCTCGACAATTCCCGCCCCTGCGAAAACTTCGACTTGGGATCCTTTGGAAAGCATCGACCGGATCGCGACGGCGAATTCGGCGGAGTCCCTCGAGACGCATCCAAACGGACCGGCATACCAACCTCTGTCGAATTTCTCCTTGTCCAAAATAAACCTCATCGCATCGGCGACAGGCGCTCCGCATGTGGCCGGTGTGGGATGAAAGGCTTCGAGGATCGAGGCGTCATCCACCGCCCCGCGCAGCGTTCCGGATACTGCGGTTCGGAGGTGTTGCACGCGGGAGAGCTTGAGCACACCTGGCTTTTCATCGCAGGCGTAATCGACGCAGAGACTGCGGAAGGTTTGCTCCAAAGCCTCCACGACAAGGCGGTGTTCCAATTGTTCCTTGGAAAACTTCAAGAGCTGGGATTCCAGCCTTTCGTCCTCGGCGGCATCAAGGCTGCGCGGACGGGTTCCCGCGACGGCCTCGCTCTCGAGACGCGACCCGATGCGGCGATAGAGCAACTCCGGACTCGCTCCAAGAAAGGCTCCGGCCTCGGCGGAGGGCTGGAAAGAAAAGTGAAAACAAGCAGGAGCGGCTCCCATCAGCACAGCAAGCAGCACATGGGGTGATACCTTTTCCACAAGATCGAGTGTGGAACGCCTCGCCAAAACCACTTTGCGCAACGGCCCCGAGGCGAAGTCCGCCAGCGCGGCCTCAACGGCCGATGACCATTGGGTAAAATTCGGAATGTCCCAACGCGTGAGGACGGCAGGCTGGTGCGGCGGCGGGCACTCGCCGAGCGCCTCCACCCAATCCTCCAACTCGTCCACCCCGTCATTGCCTCCAGCCAGATTCACCGCGAGCACGGTGCGCCCGCCGGCATGAATGATCTCGGCCCTCGGAATAAAAAAGTAGCGCTCGGGAAATTCCCTCCAACCGCCCGAGGCCTCCGCCGCAGCGGCAAAGCGCTCACCGCCGAAAAGTCGCACGCCCTCGTCGGCGTCATCAAGGAGAGGGAGCAAATCCCGCAATCCGCCACCCCGCAATTCCCCCACCGCCAGCGTTTGTGCCGCGCCGGAGCGCGATCTCCAGAAGACCTTGGGATAAATCGCGGCCGCATCCAGCCACAGCGGCGAGAATCCCCCCAAATCCTCAAGATCCCACTCGAAGCGGCGGATGCCGGAAAAGGAAATCCGCGCCCCCCCCACAAGCCCACGCAGGTCAGGACGGGTTCCCGCACGAAGATTCGAGCTGTGATGAAAAACCATAGAGTGCAACCATTCTTCCAAAGACCGACGCAGGATGCGATAGGGGAATTAACTCCCGGCGGCAACATTGGCGGCATCATCCATTACGCACCTCAGTCCCATTGTGTTGTGGTTTCCTTTCCCTGCCGGATGAAAACAGGTAGAGAATTTCGTCCATGCCAGCCTCTGCCACACATATTTACCGGCGTCACATCCGCTTTGCCGACACCGATGCCGCCGGAGTCGCCCACTTCTCGCGCCTGTTGGTGATCATCGAAGAAGCGGTTCATGATTTTTTTCAAAGCCGAGGCGTGCCCATTCTGGATGCGGCAACCGCTTGGCCTGTCGTTTCCATTCACGCCGACTACTCGGCGGCATGCCGGTTCCAAGATGAAATCACGGTCTCTTTGAGCATGGATAAGATCGGCACCTCATCGCTTGGTTTTTCATTCGCAGCGGCGAAAGCGGATGGCATCGCATGCTTTGGCGGCAAGGTCACGCTCTGCCATATCGACCCTACGCTGAGTGCCCCTGCGCCCATCCCGGAGAAAACAAGGAATGCGCTCGGCGAAGGCCCCGTGTAAATATACCACACGACCCATGCCGAAAAGTTTCAGCCTTTTTCTCGCCCTGCGCTACCTCAAGCCCAAGCGCACCTTTCTTTCGATCATCACCCTTGTTTCGATTCTCGGAGTCACCTTGGGGATCATGGTTTTAATTTTGGTCATTTCGGTGATGACCGGCTTCGAGCAGGAACTCCGCCGCAAGGTCATCGGCTTCGATGCCCATGTCATCGTAAGCAACGGCGGGGTTTTGGAAAACTGGGAGGCCACGGCGGAGCAGGCGATGAAAAATCCGCATGTCAAAGCCGCCGCGCCATTCGTTCAAGGCCCGGTCATTGTGGAATATCAAAACCGCCGACTCGCTCCGAAAATCCGGGGCGTCGATGCCGAACTCGAGCGCAAGGTCGTGAATGTCGCGGATTTCATCGTCGATGGCAGCTACGACCTGAATGGCAACAAGACCGTGATCGGCTCGGAACTCGCCCGCGAACTCGGAGTGGGCATTGGAGAGAATGTGACGATTTTCTCGCCCGGCAATTTCAACCAGATCCTTGACGAACTCGACCGCATCCAGCGCTCTGGCGACAAATCCACCGATGTCTCCGCTTTGAAGCAAATGATCCTCCCGACCGAACTCGAGGTCGCGGGAATCTTTGAGAGCGGACGCTATCTTTACGACAGCGAGTTCCTCCTCGTGCCGCTCCACATCGGGCAGGAACTCTACAACCTCGGCGGCGGTGCCCACGGCCTGGCGCTGGCCACCACCGACCCATACCTCGCCAACTCGGTTCGCGACGAACTGAACACCTCCCTGCCTCGACCACACTTCGCGATGAGTTGGATCGACATGAACAAGCAAATCTTCGACGCCATCCGCATGGAACGGAATGTCATGTTTTTTCTACTCATGTTCATCATTTTGGTCGCTGCCTTCGGAATCATGAACACGCTCATCACCGTGACCGTGCAAAAGACCCGCGAGATCGGCGTGATGAAGGCGCTGGGGGCGCAGACGCATCAGATTATCGGCGTCTTCGTGGCCCAAGGAATGGTCGTGGGTGTTTTTGGAACACTCACGGGACTCGCCATGGGCATTACGATGGTTCAATACCGAAACGAGGTCAGCCGCTTTCTGTCGTCTGCATTGAACATCGAGATTTTTCCCGCCTCGGTTTACCAATTCAGCGAAATCCCGGCCGAGATCGTGACCTCGGATGTCGTCCTGATCTGCGTGAGCGCCTTTGCCATCTGCTCGGTGGCCGCTCTGATCCCCGCATGGTTCGCCGCCCGCCTCGACCCGGTGAAAGCGCTAAGGCACGAGTGATTTGACAAATCCGACTCCCTCTATTTGACTCGCGCCATGTCTGAACCAGCCTCCGATCCACAAGATCCCATCATCCGCGTCATTCTTGTCTCAGCCGCCGTGGCAGTCGCCGGGGGCATTCTGACCGCCGCATTCGTCGTGGTGGCGATGATCTCCGCGAATTTCAATTTTCTGAACTGGATGGAATAGCCTCGCCGCCGCCATCCGCAGCGGCGCAGAAGCAACTCCCCAGAAGAATCATCACACCGGCCAGGTAAACCCACATGAGGGCCAGCATGAGTGCCCCCACGGAGCCGTAGATGGCATTGTAGTTCACAATTTTTGCCACATAGTTTCCAAAGAGGCTCTGCCCGGCCTGCAGGGCAATCGCCACAACAAGCGCGGCGATCCACACCTGACGGAAATAAATCCGCCGCCCGGGAGCCAGCATGTAGAGGGCAACCAAGGCGTAAAAAACCAGCCCGCCTGCGAGGACATAACGACCCGCCGCGTAGAGGAGTGTCATTTCAGCCGGCGTAGGCAAGGGAAGGATGCCCTCAAACCAGACCTGCGCGGCGAGCAGAGTCTTGAGGATCGCCTGCAAAATCGCCGGCACCACCAACCCCAGTCCCAGCGCACTGGCCACGACGCCCATCATGAGAAGATTTTTTACCGGCAGCTTCCACCAAGGGAGCAATGTCCGGTGCCAAGCGCGGTTCACACCCTGCACGAGGGCCTGAAAAAACCGCAAAGAACTCCACACAAGCACAAGCAAAGAGGCCAAGCCCACGCCACCACGGGCCCGCTGCAGCGACTCCGACATTTTCCAGACCAAGTCCCGCTGCCCGTCATCCATCGGAAAAATTTTCTCAGCCGCCGAAATCGCCGAAACCGGATCGACAAACACCGAACCGACCGTCAGCAACAACGCGAAGAGCGGAAACAAAGAAAACAAAGCATAGTAGGCAAACGAAGCCGCCCGCTGCTCCCCCTCGATCTCGCCAAAAAGCGAAACCGCCGCACAAGTCACACGCCAAGGCTGTGAAAGGAAGGAAATCACGCAGGAAAAATAACTCCGGAGATTCGATTTTGGACAGAATTAACAGAATTGACAAAATTTAGACCCAAAAGCGCGCGCGGCAGCGCGATTCGTATTTTGGGAGGGTTCATCCTCCGGCATGACCCAATTTTCAGCCGCGCAGCGGCGTCCGAGGGGACCATGACCGTCTCTGTCGTGCAGACGGCACGCGTGGCTTGGGCTGATTTGGCGGGGTGGTGTCTGGCTGTCATTCCACACCCTCCGTGTTTGATATTTGGGTCAAGCCGGAGGTCGACCCTCCAAAGGTTTACGCACGCCAGCGCGATTCTCTTCGCTTGTTGTGATGGATCAGGAGAGTTTTTGCCGGCACCACTTGGTGAGCACCGCCTCGGCGGGCTTTCCGCGGACGGTGAAGCCGGTGTCGCCATTGGCCTTGTGGTAGTGGGGGCGGTTCTGTTGTTCCTCCCATTTCCAGTATTGGAAACCCGCCCACCAAGGCTGGCCCTTGTAGGCCTCGAGGAAACCCTCGAGATAGACCGCCTGGAGTTCGCCGTCATAATCACCGTCGTTTCGGTATTCCCAAGGCACGAGGGCGCCTTTCTCCACGGAGCGGCAACCGCACTCCGCCCAGTAAACCGGGATTCCAACCTTTTCATGGAAAGCCTGCCAACCGGGGACCTCCTTGGCGATCGCCACCCGCACATCTTCGATAGTGGGCTTAGGAGTCACTCAGAAATAACTGTCGCATTTATGGGCAAATCGAATAGTTCCATTCGCCATGAAATTCCTCGCGATTGATCTTGATAGCAGACATCTCTTCATCGCTCACCTTCTGCTTTGTCGGA
>JBILWM010000100.1:0-9949 GCA_044369905.1 Terrimicrobiaceae bacterium
AAAGCCTCCTGCGGCCATTGCCTGAGGCGCTGCCGCCAATAGCGATGCTTGTTTTCATTTGGGAGTGTTCCAAATAGCTCCAGTTGAGTGCTCATTTCAGATTCCTGTAAAAATTGATTGCCGCCTCGCTCACATGGACGCCCTTGATCCAGTCCTTGAGGTAAAGGCCACTGAGTGAACGCAGGCGGGAAAGCGCCACATACGCTTGCCCAGGCTCACGAGCGGCACGGATGTCAATATGGGCGCTGTTGAGCGTGAGGCCCTGTGACTTGTGGATCGTCAGCGCATAGGCAGGGCGAATAGGGATTTGTGTCATGGTCGCCGAATCCTCGCGCTGAGGGTCAAATTGGGATGACCGTTTGGGGATGTTGACCGTCTCGCCATTGTCAAAGGCTACCCACACCGACTCCGGCTCCATGTCCTGCACGGTCCCGCAGAGGCCATTGACCACCGTGTGCTTTTGGGTTTTGTCCTCCTCGTCTGGCACTTCCATGTTGCAAGTCGCCATGACGCGCGCCCCGCGCTTGATCGTGAGGTGTGTCGGGGTGATCGAGTTCTTGGCAAGGAAGTCCGCCTCGTGCTCGGCTCCGGTGAATTCCGCTTCATAGCTCACCTCGGGCGATTCGATCTCCCCGATCTGGTAGGCATTCCACTTGTCCACTTGGGCGTTGTGAGTCATCAGGCGCACCACGCGCCGGTCGACAAACATCTTCACCCTGCTTGAGAGCGTATCCGCCACCGCCTTCGAGATGCGCCCCTCGCGGAAGTTGTTCAGCGCCTCGGTGAAGAGGGGTTCCTTCTGGCGGTGAATTTGCGTGAGGTAGGCATTACGGAATCCCGCTTCGCGCCATGCCTCGGAGGCAAACGCCCAATCGTAGCGCCCATCCTTGGCCACCGGAGGGAGTTGGAGGAAATCCCCAACGGCCACGAGTTGAATCCCGCCAAAAGGCCGGTCGCTCTTGCGAATCGCACGGCAATGGAAATCCAGATAATCCAGAATCCGCCCCGGCAGCATGGAAATCTCATCGATGACAAGGCACTCCGCTGCCCGCACCCGTGCAAATGCCGCCGTCCGTGAGAACGGCATCGGCTTCTTTTGGAGGAAAGCCAGGTAATCATCGAACAGCTGCCCCGGCGCAGGGCCCAGCGCCATGCCTGCCCATCGGTAGATCGTATGCGCTGCGATCCCCACGCCGGCATTCTTGCGGAATTGGTCTTGGAGGTTCAGCGCAGCGATTCCCGTGGTCGCGCAGACATCCACCCGACGGAATGCCTGCCCGATGTATTGCAGGAGCGCGGTGGATTTCCCCGTGCCTGCCATACCGGAGAGGAACACATTTTCACCGGATTGGATAAGATCGACCGCTTCCGCTTGTCCTGGCGAAAGCTTGATCGGTGTCTCAGTATTCCGCGATTCTTCCTCGGAAGAGTTGGATGGCCTTGGCGAGGAAACGCGCCTCGGGGTCGTTTGGCCCGTCGAGGTATCCCATGCGGACGGCTGCGCAGAGTTCGCCCGCGATGCGGTAGGGTTCAGGGTCATCATCACTTAAAACGGGTCGGATTCGCTGAGTTTCCGGTTCAGGAGTGGCAGGCGGTGGAGTAGGATCGGCGGCTTGCTTTGGAAGGCTTGCACCGCGATCCATGCTTGGTCCCCGTTCGGATCGATCACGATCCCCAGGTCGCTTTCGAAGGAGTGCATCGAGTCGAACCACTGCCACTCCGCGTCCGGCGCTCCCTCTTTTGGGTGCTCCATCGGAACGCGCTCCCCGAGGGTCATCGCCCCCAGCTCGCGTGGAGCCGGGGGTTTGACTTTTGGGGCGCAGGCGTCGAGTCCCTGCTTAATGCTGGCAGCGAGGTCTGCCTTTTCGCTGTCCGGCGTGATCTTGAGGCCGCTGGCTGCTGGTTGTGACTCAGCGGTTTTGGCCGCTTTCTTGGCGAGGATTTCGGCGAGGGTTGGCATTTTAGTAATCGTATTCCTCCACCTTCACCGGAGCGGATACCCGCACGATGGCCGCTGCCTCTTGCCAAACGCGAAGGCCCGGGATTTTCGCCCCCATCTTCACCACGGCACGGATCGCAGCGTTGTTTGGGGTGATGACACAGAGTTCCGGGCGAGCGGCATAGAGAGCGGCGATGTCCACCACCTCAAATTTCCAGCTCGTCCGGCTCGTGATGCCTTCTGGCCTTGGCCCCTCGGAATTGATTGCAGCGAGTTGAGACGCCGCGATTTTATCCGCCGCCTCGGCACGGGCGGCATCTGCTGCCTCCTCATCACCTTGGGCGATGGCCTCCGCCTGCTTCGCATTCATCTCCGCCAATGCCTCCGCCTGTGCACGGGCCGCTTCCTCGCGTTCCTTCTCCGCCTTCCGGCGTTGGGCTTCTTGGTAAGAGCCAACAATCACCGAGAGGCGCTTGGCCTCCGCCTCCAGCGGGGTAAGGTAATCCTTCGCCACCGCATCGATCCGCCGTCCAACCTCGAGCACCGGCGCTTTCACCTCCTTCCGGCTATCCTCCACCGAACGGGTCAGTGCCTTGAGTTTGGTCAAAGCTGCCGCCGCCGAGTCCAGGTCAGCCACTGAGGCAATCGCCTTGATGCGCCCGCTCGCCTCCAACGCCAAGGTTCTGGCGTTGAAGGCTGCCACG
Organism: Terrimicrobiaceae bacterium; assembly: GCA_044369905.1. Lineage (GTDB taxonomy): Bacteria > Verrucomicrobiota > Verrucomicrobiia > Chthoniobacterales > Terrimicrobiaceae > UBA967. Next base: position 2,644 of record JBILWM010000100.1, read on the forward strand.
GACAACTCGATCTGAGGGCTTGGAAGACTGCCCGAGACAACGATTTCGAGTGTGTCGCTCATAGATCGAACTCCTTCTGAGCGGGGTCTTGCACATAGGCTTCGGCCTCGTCCGAGGTTTTCACCGCATAGCTCAACTTCGTTCTCACAATGCGAGACGGGCCTGAGTGGTCGAGCTTGACGGATAAGCTCACGCTGCCCGTGGCATCCTCGCTCTCAGCCACCGCCTGCTGAATGCCAGCCCAGTGAGTTTCGAGGAGGGAATTGACCAGCGCTGTCACACGCTGGAATTCCACCACATTGTAATCCATCGCGGCGAACGCCGCCGTCGCGTCAATCGTCTCGCCCCCTGCGGTGCGGATCTCCACTTTGGTTGCGGCACTCATTAGTATTCCTCCCCGGCTGTGGCCGCTGCCAATTCCTCCTGGGCACGCTTGAGCGCCTTGACCAACCGCTGATCGGCGGCAGTCGTTCCGGCATTCGGCACCCAGTTCTTGTTCAGCTTCTCGATGGCCTCGGGATCAAGGTCACGCACTTCCACGCCTGCGAATTTGCCAACATGCACTTTCACGGTCGCCCAGTCATCACCGGCTTGGGTGGTATCGACCGCCTCAGCCTCCCGCACCGGCTCAGTCGGCTTGGCCGCCCCGCGATAGCTGGCTTCCTCGCCCTTCGCTTCACGGTCCTTTTTGCGGGTGAATTTGCCCGAGGGCTTGAGCGGATCGTTGCCCTTGTAAGGCACGCATGCCACAATGCTTGCGTAGGTATTCCCGTTCTCAGCGTGTTCATGGATGATCGTCACTTGTCCCGCCTTGCCAAGAAGAAGCGCCTCGGTATCGAACTCCGCTTCCTCCGCCGCTGTCAGGTCACGCCCGAACCACTGGCGCAGGAACTTGCGGAAATTCGCCTTCTCGTTGAGCGATGGGGTAAACCCACGACTCCACACGCATTGACGACTCCCATCCTCACGCGCCGGGGCATCCGTCTCGAAAACAAGGCGGAAAACCTCACTCTCGCCGTATTTCCCACTCTGCTTCACCAGTGGGGTCACATCCACGCACACCGCGCGAAATGTCCCCTCGTCATGCGGGTTAAAGGACCCGCCGCCTCTTTTTGTCAGTTTCATATATTCGCCTAATAAATCGCGGCTGTTGTTGTGTTTGCCCTCGCCGCGCCGCCGCACCGCGCCGCTCGGGGAAATTTTCTGGGGTGGAAAATTGTTCAGTCCTCGTCGTCAAACTCTTCCCAGCGACGCTTGCGCTCTTGGAAGTCACGGAGTTCGTTGCGGTAGCTATCGCGGCCCAGGTAATAGGAAGCGAGGCACGAGCCGATGGTTAGAACGGCGATGGAAATGGCAAGGGTGGCGCTCATTTTTTCTTACCCTTCTTTGTCCGGGGTTGTGGAGGCTCAGGAAACCGCGCCCAAAAGAGAGGCGCATCCGGCAGGCGGTCGGCGGAAATGTCCCGCCATGTCTCCCCGTCCAGAAATCCGGTCGTTATTTCCCCGTCCTCAAGGGCGAGGATCACCGTCTCGTCGGCATCCGGCAGCTCGTCGGTGGACGCGATCCATTCGATTGCCGAGGTCATTTCGCCTCCTTGTCAGTTTCAACAATCCGACCAGTTTGACGCATGGAGGCTTCGTGTATTGCCAAGACGAGGTCAGACATAATGCAATGTGCCTCGGCAAGCGAAATGCCGTGATCCACGGCACGCATAGGCCAACCGGGAGTGTCGCTATCGAGTGATACAACCCGTAAATAGATGCTGCCGTATTCGTTGCAAAAGGCCCCATTTTTCATGTTTGTATCACTCATTTCGCCTCCTCCTTTGCGTCAGGAACCGAATAAATCTCAAGGCAATCCCCGACTTGGCGCGTAAAAGCCGTTCTTCCATCCGCTTTGGCGCGTTTGCTCAAAACCTCTGCAATGTCTACAAATTCACTCACTGAAACTGGCAGCTCCATTTTTGCCATGACCATTTCGCCCTCCGTGACCTCTGTGCTCTCTGTGGTTAAACTCATCGTGTCCGCTCCCCCCATGTTGTTAGCCAGAGCGTGACTCCGGCCAGAATCGCCACGGGTCCGAGGGCCTTGATCGCCTCCCACACGGATTGCAAAATCCACAAATTTTCTTGGTGGTTCATTCTTGCACCCCTTTCTCAACAGCTGCGTCGAGTTCTGAGACCTTGACCAAGATCGAGCCGCCCAATTTGTAAAACTTCACGACCCCCTCCCCTTTCAGCGCATACAGGGTGGCAACTGAGATCGAGAGATATTCGGCCGCTTCCTTGGGTTTGAGGTAGGCAGGTTTCATTTCTGCTCCTCCTGTTTTTCGGAGTCCCGCCGGATCAGGTCTCGGAGATATTCCGAGAAGGTAGAGAACTTACCTTGCATCCTGTTCTGTGCGGCCTCCCGTAGATTTGCCGGGATTCGGAATCCGATGTGGATTTCGTTTTGTGCGCTTTCTTCGGTTTGCATGTGCACATTTGTTTAAAAATTGTGCACAAAATAAAAGAAAAAATTTTACAAGGGTAGGGTGTTCACCCCAAAGTTTTTTCTTGACATCCGCTCTGGGTGCGGGTTTGCGGGTGAAAAAATATTTTTCATGTGCACAAATAATATTTTATTTTTGCTTTTTGTTTACAATCGTGCAAATGGTGTGCACATGGAAAAAAACGAAAAATTTATATCATTTCGAGTCACACCAGAGTTGGCCGCAATCGCAAAAGCCCAGGCTAAATCGCAGCACCGAAGCATCAACGGATACATGCTCAATTTGATCGAGCAGGATTGCAGAAGCCGCATTCAAGAATCCACGGAAAGTTTGGAGGCTCCCAAACTCATAAACCCCGTGAGATATCAGACGGCGGCTCAAATGAAAAAGTCGAAAAAAGGTGGTGGGAAGTAGATGTGTTGGTCGAAAACTTCCGATGGTGGGTTCTCAATAGCTACAACGGAGAATTCCCGCCGGACTGGATAGCCGAAATCCACGACTTGACGACCCCCGGCAAAGAAGAAGATGAATGAAAACTCATATGCGCGTTTTTTACATTTTTATACTCCTATTCCCAATACTTGCGATTGCTGTTGCGCCGCCAAAACAAACTGCACTAAGCGAAGAGACATCTTTTCAGGTTGATTTAGGCGGGGCAAATGCAAGCGTTAAAATCCCTGCCGGGACTGTTGTAGATGTCGTAAGTGCAGGGACGGACCGCATCTTGTTAAAACGAGGTAAAGCAACAGCCGAGATTTCCATTTCAGCAACTGATTACGCATCGAGGCATCAAGCGCTAATCGATGAAGATAACGCTCAAAAGGCAGCAGCAAAAAAGGCCGAAGAAGACCGACAAGCTGCCGAAGAAGTAGAGAAAAAAAGGCAAGCTGAAGAATTCTCTGCCAAACAGGCCGCACTTATTGAAAAGGCAGGCAAAAAACCAGTCGTAACCAAAGATCCATTTTCCGGAGAAATAACCATCCCAAGAGCCATGACACGAGAAATCAAAAATAGGTTGAAAGACCCCGACTCATTTAAAGCTCGCGGAGTCCATAAACTCGAAATCGTTGATAAAAATGGAGTTTTTTGTTGGGAAGTCGGAATTACATACGCCGCAAAAAACAGCTTTGGTGGCTACACCGTCGGCACTGCCTCAGGATTTATGAGAGGCAGCGAGTTACTTCTCCTAGAATTAGGGAAGTAGAATCACAGCTCCCACCATTTTGCCGCGTCGCGCCTCGACACTTGATTGGCATAGGTCTCGTATAAGAGGCGCGGCGAGGTGCCCATGAGAAACGCCGTCGTCACCGTGTCCTTGAAGTGCGCGAGATGGTAGCTGGCAAACGAATGCCGGAGGCAGTTGGCAGGCCACTCCAGCGGCTCCTTGATGCCGATCACCTGGCAGGCTTCGCGGATGATCGGCTTCCACTTTTTCACCGAATACCCATCCACCAGCGGCTTGCCCGCATCGCGGCGCGGCATGTGACGCTTCAGTGGTTCGTAGATCGTCGCAGAGCGCGGCCTCGCTGCCTCCCCCTGCTTGGCGTCCTCGTGGCGAATCACAATTTCATCATACTCCCAGTCAATCGCCGAGGCAGGAATCGAAAAAATTTCTCGCGTGCGAAGGCCCGCAAACGCACCGGCCACAAGCCACGCCTTGAACCAATCAGGCCACTCGTGATCTAGGAGCGCCCGCATCTGGTCAACCGTGAGGATCGGCAAGCGTGCGCCTTTATCCTTCTTCGGTGGAGCGTCGGCAAAAGGACTATCACGCACAAATTTCTTCATGGCAGGTGACGAGAAAAAATCTCGGCACACGGCAAAGACATTGAACCTCCCGCGAGTCGTGAGCGGCAACTTGCCCACCCATCGCCGCATCTCCTCTGCATCGAGGTCTTCGGGCTTCTTTGTCCCATGCGCCTCTGAGAGTTTCAGCAACCCCCATTTTAGCTGGCGCAGCGTGACCGGCTCCACCTCCACCGACTTCTTGGCGAGGAACGCAGCGATATAATGCGCAGTCGTCTCCCCTGCCTCTGCCTTTGATGGAATAGCACCCGTATGCGCCAAAGAAAAAACAAGCTCCGCATGAGCCTTGTTCGCGTCCGATTGATCCTGAAAAAACATCCGCCTCCGCTTCCCGTTATTCATCGCTTTAGGGACATCAATCACCCACCGGGCCAGCTTGCGGTCGAACCGAGGAATCAGCGTTTTGAGATGAGCCATGTCAATACATTGACATCCATTGACACTTTTGCAAATTCTCCGGAAATTTTCCGAATCCTTAAAACCTCATCAAACCCGCTCCCGGTCTACCTCAGCGGCCTTTTTCTGAATCTTTCTTAAACCCTTCAAAATGGCGGAGGAGGTGGGATTCGAACCCACGGAGCCTTGCGGCTCTCCGGTTTTCAAGACCGGCGCAATCGACCACTCTGCCACCCCTCCTTTGCAATAATAATCAGCAGTTTATTTTATCAGGACAATAGACAGGAATCCTGCCCGTTGCCGATTTACTGCCAACTAAACGAATGTCCAGCAATCCAAGACGCAGGCAACTCGATGGCAAAGTATACAGATCGCGAAAGTGTGTTCGCAAGTTTTTCATCGTGGCTAACGGCGAAATTTCAAATCCAAACTTACTCAAAGCAGTCCTTAATTTTCCTCGCCCACTGCGAGGCAGATCCAGACTGGGGCGGCGCAATTTTTATTCTGTAAAAGTTGAGAATTATTTTTGGGGCAGGTCAGCAGGTTTCATGTTGAGGTAGATTTTTCCGGTGAGCCACTCTTCGCTGATTTCGCAGAGGAGGGCAGAGATGAGTCGGAGAAGAGAGGCTTCGTTTGGAAAGATGGAAGCGACGCGGGTTCTGCGTTTGAGTTCCTGATTGACGCGTTCGATGGCGTTGCTTGTGCGCATGCGGCACTGGTGGGCGGTCGGGAGGGAGAAGACAGCGAGGCCTTGAGGGATATTCTCCTCCATCCAGGCGGAGAGCTTTGGGGCCGATTTGGAGTAGAGATCCACGAGAGTTTTGAGGCGGGCTTGGGCGGAGGCGAGATCCTGAGAGTTGAAGATGGAGCGGATGTCGGCGGCCACGCTGTCGCGCATGTCGAGACGTGGGACGTAAGCCTGGGCGTTCTGCTGGAGATGGAACTGGCAGCGCTGCCAAGGGACAGAGGGGAAAACCGCAGCGCGGGCAGCGGAGAGGCCACAATGGGCATCGCTGACGATGAAGGTGAGGCCATGGAGGCCGCGTGCTTGGAGGGAAGTGAGGAATGAGCGCCAGTGGACTTCGGCCTCGCTGAGGGCGACGCTGACGCCGAGGACGGAGCGCTTACCATCCGGCCCGATCCCGATGGCGATGAGAACGGCGCAATCCAGAAGTTGCCCGCCTTGGCGGACCTTTTCGTATCTGGCGTCCAGGATCATGTAGGGATAGCTTCCCAGAGGGCGATCACGCCAGGATTGGAGTTCGAGATCGAGCTTGGCGGCGCAGGCACTGACCTGGATCAGTTCGCCAGTGGACCTCGTTTTCGGAGAGGGCGGTGGAGGTTCCAAGGATCATGCGTTTCCCATTGTCACGCCGGATGCCGATGCCCACGAGCACTGCGCAGTCGCGCACGGAGGAATCAATGCGCACCTTGATATAGGTGGCGTCGAGGAGGAGGTGGGAGATTTCCGGCAGCGGACGGTTGCGCCATTTCTCAAGAGATTCATCGAGTTTTGCTGTGAGGCGGGAAACTTGCGTGGAGGAAACTTCCATGCCGCAGAGTTCTTCCATGACGCGCTTGACTCGTCGGGTGGAGACGCCTTGGAGATACATTTCGGCGATCGCGCTTTTGAGGGCCTGGTCAATGCGGGAGCCTTTTTCCAGAAGCGAAGGGTAAAAAGGGTCGGATGACTCTCTGGTTTGAGGAATTTTGAGATTCATCTCACCGAGAGTGCTTTTGAAGACTCTGTCTTTGAATCCGTTGGCGTAGCCGTTTCGCTTTTCGCAGCGCTCGTAGGGCTGGGCGGAGAGATGGGTTCTTCTCTCGATGAGCATGGCGGCGTTGAGAATCATTTCAGCAATTCGGGGAAGCCCGTTTTCGTATCCTTCGTTCAAAAGAAGTTGGATCAGGTTATCAAGGGATGTATTTTGTGTGGCTGTGTGTTCGGTCATGGTTGGTGCTCTGTTTGATTTAAGCACCTTCAGTATCCAGCCGTGGCCGGACACCTTCAACCACCAGTCTTCCTGAAATGCGACCGCGTTACGGAAAACTCCGCTCCGCTCCGTTTTCCGTAAGTCAGGAATGATTTGGTGATGTCGGCAATTTACAGACGAATTGTTGCACTACCTTCCGGGCACATCGACCGATACTATGCCCAAGGCTTTTTTTAAAATGTCCCTCTGCCGACGCAGATAGTCGTTTTCCTGCCGCAAGCGCCTGAGTTCGCGCTGTAGGAAACTCTCTCCTTCCAAAGTGCCGACTTGCGTTTGATCTTTTCCGGCCTTCGACTGCTTGAGCCAGCTTTTCAATGACCAGTGAGAGACGCCCAAATCCCGGGCCACCTCTTTGACTTCCTTGCCACTCTCCACGAGTGCCACGGCGTTTTCCTTAAATTCGCGGTCGTAGCGCCGCGCATACCTGCTTTGTGTTTTTTCCATTTCGGGTCTCTTTCTTTAGTGAGCCCCTCACGGTTTTTCGAGGTAGGATCAAGTGTCCCGCCTCACAGCAAAACTCGATGAATCTCTTGAGAAATGGCGCAACCGTCCGCTTCCGGAAATCTCCCACCTCCTCCTCGACGCCACCTATATCAAGGTGCGCATCGATTCCTCCGTGC
>JBILWM010000184.1:0-2618 GCA_044369905.1 Terrimicrobiaceae bacterium
TGGATACGATCCCGTATGCCTGCGATGGGACGGCTATGCTGCGGGAGGTGCCAGATATTGTTGTCTTTCCGGATTCGGTGGAACAAGTCGTGGCGCTTGTGCGCTGGGCATCGCGCACGGGCACGCCTCTCGTCACACGCGGGAGTGGCAGCGGATTGAGCGGCGGCAGCGTTCCCTCAAAAGGCTGCGTGGTGCTCTGTCTGCTCAAGCTCAACAAAATCCACGAACTCGACGCGGGCAACCTGACCTTGCTCTGCGATACCGGTTGCATCACGCAATCGATCGCCGATGCAGCCGAGGCGGCTGGCCTTTTTTATCCGCCGGATCCCAGTTCTTTAAAAATTTCGACCATCGGCGGAAATATCGCCAACAACTCAGGTGGCCTGCGCGGTTTGAAATACGGGGTGACGCGCAACTATGTCATGGGTCTGGAAGTCGTGCTGGCAAGCGGCGAAGTCGTCTGGATGGGCAACAAATGCGTGAAGGATGTTGCAGGATATTCGCTCAAGGATCTCTTCATCGGATCGGAGGGCACTCTGGGGATTATCACCAAAGTGCTATTGCGCCTGATCCCGAAACCCGCCGCGCGCCGCACGCTACTCGCCTCGTTCAACCGCATCGAGGACGCGGCGGAAACGGTGACCGACATCATCGCCGCAAAGATCATTCCCTGCACGCTGGAGTTTCTCGACCAAACCACCATGCGTTGTGTGGAGGATTTCGCCCGCATCGGCCTGCCGACGGATGCCGGAGCCTTGCTGCTCATGGAAACCGACGGCCCCGCTTCAGTGGTCGATGAGGAAGCTCGCCTGATGTCAGAGATCGCCCGACGCCATTCCGCGCTCAATGTGGTCGCAGCCGCCGATGAACATGAGGCCGTCCGCCTCGCGACCGCGCGCCGATCGGCCTTTTCGGCCTTAGCGCGAATCAAACCAACCACCGTGCTGGAGGATGTCACAGTGCCGCGCAGCGCTTTGGCCGCGATGGTGCGCTCGGTCGAGGACATCGCCCGCCGCCACAACCTGGTGATCGCCAATTTCGGCCACATGGGTGACGGCAACCTCCACCCGACCATCCTCACCGACGAGCGCAACGAGGAGGAAATCAAACGCGTCCACGCCGCCATGCACGAAATTTTTGCCAAGGCGGTGGAACTCGGCGGCACTATCACAGGCGAACACGGTGTGGGTTTGGCGAAGAAAGCCGAAATGAAACTCCAGTTCAGCGACTCCAGCATCGCTTTGCATCAAACCCTCAAGCAGGCAATGGACCCGCAGGGAATCCTCAACCCCGGGAAGATTTTTTCTCCCGCGAAATAATGTCAGCCCATCTCAAGCAACTCGATGGCGACCTGCTCCAGCAATGTATGCATTGCGGACTCTGCCTGCCGACCTGCCCGACCTACATGGAGACAGGCATGGAGCGCCACAGCCCACGCGGGAGAATCTCGCTCATCCGCGCGGTGCACAGCGGGGAATTGCCGGTGGCCCATGACTTCGGAGACGAAATGTATCAGTGCCTCGGTTGCCTCGCCTGTGTCACAGCCTGCCCTGCCGGAGTCCAATACGGCCCAATGTTTGAAGCCGCCCGCGCCGATATCGAAGCCTCCGGCGCACTCGATCACCCCGAGCGCAAATTCTGGCGCTGGCTGACGCTGCGGCAGATTTTTTCCCACCCTTGGCAACTCCATCTGGTCGCCCGCCTGATCCGCTTCTCACAGGTCACGCGACTCGATGTTCTCTTCCGCAAAACCGGCCTGCTTGGCCTGCTGCATCCGAAACTCGCCGCGTTGGAACCGCAAACCCCGCGCATCTCGCAAAAGTTCTCCGATCAGCTAATCGCACCAAAGGAATCGCCCTCCACCCCGCACCGCAAGGTCGGGATGCTCACAGGCTGCATTCAGGACATCGCCTTTGCGGACATCAACCGCGACACGGTCGATGTCCTGCTGGCCGCAGGTTGCGAAGTCATGACTCCCCGCGAGCAAGGCTGTTGCGGATCGCTCCATGCCCACAATGGCGACTTGGAATCCGCCCGCCGTATCGCGCGCCGCTTGATGGATCTTTTCCCGCTGGAACAAGTTGATGCCATCATCAGCAATGCCGGCGGATGCGGCAGCCACCTGCGGCACTTCAGCGGTCTGTTTTCGGAGGATTCAGAGTTGCGGAAAAAAGCAGAACTCTGGGATTCAAAAATCCGCGATGTCCATGAATGGCTCGTCGAACTCGGCTTCAAGCCACCCGGCAGCATCCCATCCGAGCGCACGACCTACCACGACTCCTGCCATCTTTGCCACGGCCAGAAAGTTTCAGCCCAACCGCGCGCGCTCTTGCAATCCCTCCTCAACGGCAACCTGGTCAACCTGCCCGAGGCCTCCCTCTGCTGCGGCAGCGCCGGCATTTACAGCATCACGCATCCCGAAGAAGCCGAACGCCTCGGCCGCCGCAAAGTCGAAAAAATTCTCTCCACAAAAGCCAACTGCGTCGCCGTGGCCAATCCCGGTTGCCACCTCCAAATCCAGCGCGGTCTCGATGCAGCAGGTTCCTCCGTAAGGGTTCGACATCCGGTTTCGATCTTAGCCGAAGCTTGTCGCCAGTCTTCAACCAAGGCTGAGGTTG
>JBILWM010000185.1:0-2593 GCA_044369905.1 Terrimicrobiaceae bacterium
GCACGGAGGAATCGATGCGCACCTTGATATAGGTGGCGTCGAGGAGGAGGTGGGAGATTTCCGGAAGCGGACGGTTGCGCCATTTCTCAAGAGATTCATCGAGTTTTGCTGTGAGGCGGGACACTTGCGTGGAGGAAACTTCCATGCCGCAGAGTTCTTCCATGACGTGCTTGACTCGTCGGGTGGAGACGCCTTGGAGATACATTTCGGCGATCGCGCTTTTGAGGGCCTGGTCAATGCGGGAGCCTTTTTCCAGAAGCGAAGGGTAAAAAGGGTCGGATGACTCTCTGGTTTGAGGAATTTTGAGATTCATCTCACCGAGAGTGCTTTTGAAGACTCTGTCTTTGAATCCGTTGGCGTAGCCGTTTCGCTTTTCGCAGCGCTCGTAGGGCTGGGCGGAGAGATGGGTTCTTCTCTCGATGAGCATGGCGGCGTTGAGAATCATTTCAGCAATTCGGGGAAGCCCGTTTTCGTATCCTTCGTTCAAAAGAAGTTGGATCAGGTTATCAAGGGATGTATTTTGTGTGGCTGTGTGTTCGGTCATGGTTGGTGCTCTGTTTGATTTAAGCACCTTCAGTATCCAGCCGTGGCCGGACGCCTTCAACCACCAGTCTTCCTGATATGCGACCGCGTTACGGAAAACTCCGCTCCGCTCCGTTTTCCGTAAGTCAGGAATGATTTGGTGATGTCGGCAATTTACAGACGAATTGTTGCACTACCGAATCTATTTCGTTAAAAGAAAGACCCGCATGAACTTTGAGCCGCTCCCTCTGAGCCTCCAAAAAAGCCTTGTCCGAGAACTGATCGAGGATGGACCGCGCGTATCGACTCACCAACTCACGCGAACCAATACATCCATTCAAGAATTGGTTTTTACATTGCGCTGTAGCTGCAACATTGGAAAATCTCTCCTCACGCGCCGACAAGTCGGCGGGCGACCACCAGCGTCCACCACAAGTAGTGGGCGGGACCATAATGGATAAAAAGGCTTGGAAGGCCGGAAAATCCACGGACAATAGTGGCGGTAGCATCGACTTTTGCCATGCAATCAGTCATCATAACGCCCTAGTAACATCTTCCATGCGGGCATAGGATTCGCGAAGCGGGCAACTGCCTGCGTTTGGTATTCATGATAAACCAGTCGCCCCTTGGCTGAAGGCCAACGACTCGCCCCAAATTGCATGGCCCGCAACTCGCGGTCTAAAGTTTCCGGATTTCCCAAATCCCAACAAGTGTTTACGAACTCCCTTCCTTCGTCATCGCAGAGATCAATTTCTGCGGAATCCGCATAATAAAAAAGACCCTTGGTGAGCCTGCGCCGATGCAAAAAGACAGCCGTTTCCAAGCGATGCCCAAGATCGCGCATTGGATGGGTTTTAAATGCCGAGACCAAGCCCGTGTCGATGACATGCATCTTCTTGGGATTGTGCGCCTGCTTTCTGATGGATGCCTCCTGGACCGGAAGCAAAAACACAAGAAATGCATCCTCAAGATAGCCCAAATACTCGAAAAGCGTGTTTTTTGAAACCTGATATCCCTGAGATGAAAGAACCCGATGCAATTTGCTAACATTCAATAAACTTGCCGTGTTTCGAAAAGAATGGCGCAATAGTTCCCTCATGAGTTTCTCGTTGCGCACACCATAACGCTCCACGATATCTCGATACAGCATAAGCGAGGTGTATTCTTCAAGAATTAAGTGACGCAATGCCGTATCCGCGAGAACGACTTCCGGAAATCCACCCCATTCCAGAAATTCCACCAGCGCGGCACGCAAGCGGCTTTCATTGTCTGCGTCTGCCTCCACTACGGGAATCGATCGGAATTTCAAAAATTCACCAAACGAAAGGGGAAAAACTTCCAATGTGATGCTCCGTCCGCGCAGAGCAGTAGCAAGGTCCCGGGCCAAAAGTTGGGAAGACGAGCCAGTTACAAAAATCTCGACATTCTCCGTGTCATACAACCTCCTCGCCCAGAGTTCCCAACCCGGTGCGCTCTGAACCTCGTCCAGAAACAAATAAACTTTGTCACCAACCGAATTAGGATACAATTCTCGGAAGCTCCTGAGCACCAAATCTAAATCCCCTTCACGAATTGGCTGCAAGCGGTCGTCTTCAAAATTCAAATACAGCATCCGATCGCGTGGAACCCCGCTATCCAACAGCAACCGCATGGCATGAAAGAAAAGAAAAGTCTTACCCGCCCTACGCACACCCGCCAAACCAACGACCTTTCCAGTCCCAACAGGCAATTTGATCTCCCTCGGAACAGATTGTGGAAGTTTTCTTTCCACAGACTGCCGAACCACATATTTTAAGTTGTCACTATTCATAGTGACGATTTAAACGATGTTGTAGTTTTATTCAAGGATTATTTTCCTTTCGCCCTGGAGCCGCGCAGCGCGTAGAGACCCTCGACCCTTGACCGGTTTGATATCGCCACAAAAAGGCTCAAAATTCACAATAAAAAGGCACAGGCATCCCATAGAGGAAAAAAATGCACCTCAAGGAGAGATGGACGGGATGTTTGAAACCTGCCACTTGGCAGGCTATGAAAAAACCAAAACACCCCCGTCCATCGGCTTCAAAGTTCA
>JBILWM010000186.1:0-2591 GCA_044369905.1 Terrimicrobiaceae bacterium
TATGTTCTCCTCACAAAGCAACCAGCGCCCGTCGTAGAACTCCCTACCGAAATGCTAATGACAACCCTCCTCGGAATGCTTGGCCTTGGAACGCTGCGCACCCTCGAAAAAATCAAAGGAGTCAACGGCAAATGAAAACCCTCGCCCTTTTCCTCTCGCTTTTGCTTGTAGGCTGCGCTGGCCCGACGAACCCTGAAGCCTGGATGACCCGCGAGCGTAACGCGTGCTTGCCAACAGCCATCTCCATGGCGCAGGGCTTGCAACGCCAAGGCATACAGGCCCGCGTGCTCATCTACAGCTACCGCGCCAATGGGCAGCAACGCGGGCACGCGCTCACTGCCTACCTTTACCCGCCGGGAAGCAACACGCTTTACACATACGATTTCGAAGGCTCCTGGCGGACTCGCGCTTACTGGGACGATGCAACAGGCATCGCCGCCGCCGCCGAGCAACTCCGCTCACGCTACAACCCCATCGACTCCGCGTCATTCCAATGAAACTCGACGACCGCAGCGAGCGCAACATAGCCACGCTCCACCCCGATCTCCAACACCGCGCCGCCACATTCGTCGCCGCCGCCAAGAACCTCGCCGCCCAGCGCGGACTCGATGTGAAGTGCATCTGCGGCCTGCGCAGCTTCGACGAGCAGGCCGCGCTCTACGCCAAGGGCCGCACCGCACCCGGCAAGATCGTCACCAAAGCCCCCGCAGGGCACTCCATGCACAACTTCGGCCTCGCCATCGACCTCGGAGTTTTTTCCAAAGACGGCAAGACCTACCACGGATCGCACGCCCTCTACCGCGAACTCGGCCCGCTGGGCGAAAGCCTCGGCTTCGAGTGGGGCGGCAGGTGGAAATTCAACGACGAGCCGCACTACCAATTCCGCCCGGCCTGGTCAAAAAACATGACAGAGCGAGAACTCCTCGCCAGCCTGCGCCAGCGAGTGGCGGACCGCATCGACATCCTCGCCTAAGAAAAAATCACGCCACGGGAGCAATAAAGTGGGAATGCGGCGGAAGCGCGGGTCGCGCTCTGGTCAGACAAGTCCCCAGCTCTGGAACCGCATAGAAGCAGGGCCTCCCGTGGTTTTTTTACTGCTCGTAGCGGGAGTTCAGATCCGTGACGGAATCCGCGATGTCGGAGACCATGATGGAGACTTCTTTGAGCACCGCCCCGGCGATGACGAAGAGGAACGCCACGGGTATCGAGAGCAACCCTGCCAGTCCAGCGAGCCCCACGGATACCACCACCATGAAAAGGGCGATGCTGTAGAAGATGAATGCCACAAAGGTGGAAAGTCGGCGGACCCACGGATAAGCGCTCTGGGAGCGGATGCGCAGGAGGTAGTGTTGTTTTTGTTCGTTCATAAAAAAAGGGCTTCTACTCGCTCTGTTCGGTGAGGTCGATCACTTCTGCGATCCAGTTTTCAGGGAGTGGTCCGTCGTAGCTGTTGAGGACCCAGAGCCTAAATTCTCGGACAGTTTCGTGATCTTGGAACCAGCACGCGCGGCAGCGAATCGATAACGCTCTCTATGTCCGGCAGACCCGACATCATCGCCGAGGGGTTGATTACGCTCTCAGGATTCCCTGATGCGATGAACAAAAGCTGGACGATAAAGACCGTCACGCACTCCCTCAGCCCCTCCGGTTTCACGACCTCCGTGCAGGCCGAAATCAAAGACCTCTCGACCCCAAACACGACCAGCGCAGCAAACAATCCATCGACCCCAGCAGGCCGAAACATCGAGGCGGTGACATGGAATCCTGAGACAAATTCATTTGAGTAAAAAAATCTGCGTCATTTTTCCAATGGTGCAAAACCATTGACATTTTCACTGGGGAGTAAGTTGGAGTCAAAACCTACCTTTTTGGCCTTTTTCTCTCTAGTGAACGGGCCTCAAAAATCCAAAAAGTGTCAATCGTTGACATTTTCACTGGGAGCGAAGGTAGGTTCGAATCCCACCTCCTCCGCCATAATCCGCGAAGCGGATTCTCAAGCCTGAGGGTGGGATGAAAACGCAGTTCGACCGCCTCGAAGAGGCAAAGACTGCGCGAAGCGCAGCCCCGCAGGGGAGTAGGCCGCAGGCCGGAATCAATCCCACCTCCTCCGCCATAATCCGCGAAGCGGATTCTCAAGCCTGAGGGTGGGATGAAAACGCAGTTCGACCGCCTCGAAGAGGCAAAGACTGCGCGAAGCGCAGCCCCGCAGGGGAGTAGGCCGCAGGCCGGAATCAATCCCACCTCCTCCGCCATAATCCGCGAAGCGGATTCTCAAACTTGAGGGTGGGACGAAAACGCAGTTCGACCGCCGCGCAGCTTTAGATTTGGAGGGTTAGCGTCCTCGCCTGACCCAAATTTCAAATTCGGCCGGATCACAAAATTAAAGGGCCAAGACCATCTTCGCAATAATTCGAGTATCCTACGAGAGGCCCTTCCTGCCGGAATCCGTCCTCCAAATCTGGAGGTGGGCGCATCTCCGATAGTTGCAAAAAATCAGTTCCACAGGAACTCCAGGGTGTCGTTTTTGAGCGCGACGTCGATGGCGAGCATGTGAGCCAGACCACGAGGAGACCAAAACTGGCCGCGACGTT
>JBILWM010000187.1:0-2588 GCA_044369905.1 Terrimicrobiaceae bacterium
CCCAGTCTCGCATGTCAGGAGGAAGCAGCATGGGTGTATCACGGTCGATGTTGACGAATTTTGCCATATCAAATTGCACAGCAAGAACTAGGCCAACTTAAAGCATCAAGTCCGACAGGCTGCTAGCGCGATGTGCGCCCCAGCAGGGCCACTCGCGGAGCGAGTGAGCGATGTGTTTTCAGAAGCCCTTGCAAGCTCGCTTGTGCAGGGATTTGAAAACGCAGCGCCAGCACAGGTTCCCTGGGCGTTGCCATTCTGATTCTTCTGGTATCCGTGTTTATCGGTGTAATCCGTGGTTAGAAAATCTCCGTGCCTCTGCGCCTCTGCGGGAACTCTTTTCCCAGCACTCGATACCTCCTCATTTGCTTTCACCAAAAACTTCGCCCAATCCCTCGCATGGCGCTTTTGGGCCGCACCTGTCGCCGTCAACTTCCCCGGATCATTCCCCACCCGATAAAAAACCATGGTCTCCGGCGAGTGCACCACCTTGGCACCTGCAAGGAGGCATCTTAAAAAAAGCAACTGATCCTCCCCCACCCAGATATCCTCTGGGAATCCGCCCGCCTTCTCCAGAATCGATCGCCGAAATAAACACGCATGCGGCACAATTGACCAATTCGTCAGCAACGCCTGCACCAAATCCCCATGAGGCAATATCCGCTCCCGTTTCGAGCAGCGCGCGCAATTGAACCTCATGCTTATTCGGAGCCGCGATGTCATCGCTATCGAAAAAATGAATAAAATCCCCCGTTGCCTCTGCGAGTCCCAAGTTCCTCGCCGCCCCTGGCCCAGCATTCGCTTGGCGCAGAATTTTGAATGTTGGATTTTGAATGTTGGATTTTGAATTTCCTGAAAACTGCTGAAAACTGAAAACTCCCGCTCAACCGCTTCGGCTGTTCCGTCCGTTGAACCGTCATCGACCACAATAATCTCCTTCGCCGGCATCGTCTGGTTCAACAGAGATTGCAATGTCTCACCGATCAGACCAGCCCGGTTGTAAGCGGGAATAATGACTGAAATTTCAGGCATCCGTTAGGCCCATGCATCCGGCTTTAAAGTTCTCAAGAATTTCTCGCATGGCATGCATTGGATTCCATCCCTGAGTAGCGATTCCTGACCTCGATAGAGCAGAAATCTTCTACTTTCAGGATAGTCTTCGGCAAAGGACTTCAGAGCAGACAAATCTTCCTGTCGAACTTTTTGAGTGTTTTTTACTTCTACGGCATACAATCCAGACTCGCCATAGATCACAAAGTCCACTTCCACCTGCGACCTTGTTTGCCAATAATAAAGCACGTGACTTCCTTGACTGTAATCACACCAAGCCTTGAGATTTTGAGCGATAAGACCCTCAAGAGCAGGCCCCTCAATTTCAGTGACGAGGTCCAGAGGGCCTTGAGGTCTGTTCGCACGGTAAACGCCTGTATCAAAAAAATAAAATTTGGGATGGCTCGCAAGCTCTCGATTGGCGCGTCGGGTAAAAACCGGCAACCTCCACCCCAGCATCAAGTCCTCCAGAATCGAGAGATAGCCCTCCAATGTTGCCCTTTTCACCGCACATTCACGGGAGACATTTGAAAGATTCAAGACCCCTCCATGGGAAAAACTCATCACCTCCAAAAATCTTGCAAAATTTCCAACATTTCTCACGAATCCCTCCGCCTGAACCTCCTCTTTGAGATATAATCCACAATAGGCCTGCATCTGAAAATCAGGATCAGATGCTCCAACGACAACCGGCAGCAAACCATGCCTCAATGCTTCCTCCAAAGAAAAGGCGTCGCCCAACTCCGCCGCCATATACGGATGCATACTCAATCTTCCCGCCCGGCCTCCAAGCAAATTCACACCAGCACGCCGAAGCTTTCTGGCACTCGACCCAGTTAATACAAAAACTTTCCCCGACTTTTCCTCAATCAATCCATGAACGATCTCCAAAAGTTCGGGCAATTTTTGCACTTCATCCACCACCACCGTATTGCAATCGCTCGCACCATGAACCATATCGCGTAAACGCTCCGGGCGAGCAGCTAACTCTCGAAGAGTCGCAGCATCCAACAAATCCACTCGCAAAGCATCAGCGAATGTCTTTCTGGTCCACCAGCTTTTGCCTGTGCCTCGTGGCCCTAAAAGAAAAAAATGACCCTGAGGTTTTTTTAAAAATCGCGAAACATCCATAAATTTGCGTCGCAATTTTACGAAACAATTAAAATATTGCAAGCACAATAAAACATACGGCCGTATTCTACCCCTCGGCGATCTCGTTACAAAACACTAGTGCCTCTTCCAAGGACATGACTCGAATTCTTTTTTCGAGCTGGTATCCCTTGCCAAGGGGTTTAACAACCAACAGCTTGTCAAACGCAAGATCGCTATGCACAATGGAAAGCGACTTCGTCATTTTAGGAGCATCACTAACCCGAATAAATCACCGAAAAAGATTTTAAAATATTAATATTTTGCTTATACTGTTTTCGTGCATATAAATACTTCTTTAGCTAAAGAAACCTCTTCGCCAACACCCTGTCTTTCCGAACCCATGCTTTTCCAAGACCTGGGTTCCCGCAAAATCGTTGCCGACTTCCAAG
>JBILWM010000188.1:0-2582 GCA_044369905.1 Terrimicrobiaceae bacterium
TCTTTCGTGCTGAATTCCTCGCGGAACCCGCCTTGGCTTTCGCTACGGTTGCTGTCACTGCTTCCGGTCATTGTTTCTAGGTTTTTTTTTTCCTGACTTGTTCATGCCCATGCCGGGCACACTAGGGCACGCCAGGCCCTTGGCGTCCCAAGCTTCAGCCGCGAAGCGGCGTCTCAGGATTGGCAAAATCATGGACAGCAAAATCATTTTTATGGGCATGTGCAGCAGGCGGATCGAGGGGTTTGGGTGGCAGTGGTGTCTGAAAGCGATTTCTCGCCGCCCGTGGTTGAAAAATGGGTCAGGCGAGGACGCTGACCCTCCCAGATTTACGAAACGCGCGGCGTCTCTGCTCGATACAATGACGGCGTTGGCAATCAGCCACGCCTTTCCCGCTGCCAAGACAAACGAAAAAGCCATTTCGCCTTGCAGCGAAATGGCTTCTCGTTGATTTCTTGTTTTTTAGAAAGAAGCCCGACGCCTCAAACATCTCTTCGCGCAGGCAAAAAACCTCGGCTTCGACCTTGTTCCCAATCAACAACATGTGACTTGTTAGTTAGGAGGTTAAACCGAGCATTGATTTTAGTCTTCGATCACGACGGTATCGATCTCGTGGATGATGCCGTTGGAGGCGCTCATGTCCGTGGCAATAACCGTAGCGTTGCCATAGGACACTTTCCCATTTTGCACGGCGATCTCGACTTCCTCGCCGTCGAGTGTTTTCACTTCGCCAGCTTTGACATCCGCCGCTTTGACTCGGCCTTTAATGACATGTCCTTTGAGGATCTTTGCTAATTTCATGCGATTTTCAGGTTTGAGCAGCTCTTCGAGTTGGCCTTCGGGGAGTTTTTTGAACGCCGCGTTGGTCGGAGCGAAGACAGTGAACGGCCCCTGCCCTTGGAGGACAGTGACGAGTTCCGCGGCCTTGATCGCAGTAACAAGCGTGCTCAACTCCGACTTGCTTGCAGCTGCAGCTACGATGTCGGGCTGGGCTACCGCAGGGGTCATTGGATCCGCAGCGCTGACGCGTTGAGGTGTGAGTGTGGCAACTGCAAGTGCGGCGGCCATGGTGGTGATGGTGAGGTATGCTTTCATGTTTGTATTTATGTGTGTTTGTTTCTCGATGAATTCGAGACGGCCATTAACGCATGCTCCGAGAGTAGCTGGTATGGGGTGTTGGCCTTATTTCTAGGAGGCGGGCGAATCGTTCAACCTCTCACGACGCATCTGGGGCCTTAACCCTATGGCGGAAATGTCGGGAAAGTTGAAGCTGGGCTCTGAATTCGTGAAAAACGGATTCATCGCATGTAGATGATTTCCCATATCCACTCAGCACTGGAGTTTTCAGCCCAGGTCCCTCGCTACACCGAAATCCTGCGGGTGTTGTTCAAATATGGATTTTCTGATGTCCTCAAGTTGCTTGTCCTCCAGCGCATCATGGGAATTGAGGCCAGCGAGATGCCGACGCATGACTCCGGCCTATTGGCCAAACCTCCCGAAGAAAGGTTGCGATTAGCTCTGGAGGAGTTGGGGCCGACATTTATCAAATTTGGGCAGATCGTGAGTTCGCGTCGCGATTTGGTGAACGCGGATTACTTCGGCGAGCTGCGCAAGCTGCAGGACGATGTTCCCACTTTTCCCGGAAAAGAAGCGAAGCACATCTTCCAGGAGGAAATCGGGATGAGCGCGAGCAAAGCCTTTGCCTCCTTCGACGAGGAGCCCATGGCTGGAGCGTCGATTGCCCAAGTGCATCGGGCCACGACGCATCAAGGAGTAGCTGTGGCCGTAAAAATCCAGCGTCCTGGCATTCAGGCTCTCATCGATAGGGATCTCTCCATCCTGCACGACTTGGCGAGTCTTTTAGAGAAGCATGCTCCGGATCTTGCTGTCATGAACCCGGTCGGCGTCGTGAAGGAATTTTCAAAAACTATCCTGAAAGAGCTCGATTTTAGCAATGAGGCCGACAACATGGAACGCTTTGCTATTCAGTTTGATAAAAATGAAGCCATCAAGATTCCCGGCGTCCTGCGTGAGTTCAGTAGCAAGAAAGTCCTCACCATGGAGTTTATCTCGGGCTGTGCTGTCAATGATCCCAAGGTGCTCCGGAGGCATCACATCAACCCGATCCTGCTTTCGGAGAACATTTCAAAGCTTATTTTCAAGCAAATCTTCGTGCATGGGTTCTTCCATGGGGATCCTCATCCCGGCAATATGGCCGTGCTCCCAGGGGGAGTCATGGGACTCTATGACTTTGGAATGATGGGGGAATTTTCCATGGGCTTTCGCTCAAGCGTGGCCAATCTCCTTGCCGGCTTGGCAGAGAAGGACAACAGGCAGGTCATGAGTGCACTTGTCGATATGTCCGAATCAGGAAAATTAATCGATTCGGAAAAGATGCTGCGAGCTGTCGAAGAGTTCAGCAACAAGAACCTTACCAAGCCACTCGCGCAGATTCACCTTTCAGCAACCCACGGGCCGGGCGCGGTTGGAAGGAAACTAACAAAGGCTGCCCTATCGCGCGACGGAGTCTTGTGCCAAGATAGAGTGTGGAGACCGGCAGTGTAAGCCGGAACACCACTGGTAAG
>JBILWM010000189.1:0-2578 GCA_044369905.1 Terrimicrobiaceae bacterium
GAGCCAGCGCACTTTTTCCTCACCTACTTCATGTCCCTGAACTTTGATCGGCCATTGCATGGCCCCTCTTTGCTCTCAAATCGGATTGTAGTCCAGCTTTTTTTGCAACTATCGGAGATGCGCCCGCTGTCTTTCCACCGACATGAAATCCAGGTATGCGGTCTGCGAGGAACCTTAAACAGGCATCTCGAGCAAGTGTGTCCCCCGCCAACATGTATGTTCCGCGGGCCAGTCTTTTGATCCAACCCGACTTGTTATAAAAATAAGCCAGATCGGAGGAGACTCCATAAGTCGCAAAATCGGCGCTATCCAAAGGACAACCCCGCTCCGCAGAAGTTTGGAGTCGCTTGATGATACTCCCGCTGTCAGATCGAGTCACTCTTGATGCATAGCATTCAGTCCCATGCGGCACAATTAGAATGTTTGATTTATATCCATATAACAAAGCAAAGCTCGGTTTACAGCATTTAAATCAAACTTCAGGAAGACTTCCAGCATCATATAAATCTTGGTTCACTCTGAGTATTGATCCGATCCGACGACACTCGCGTGGCGACTTCGTCGGTATCCAAACGCCGCTTTGCGGCTGAAGTTTGGGACGCCAAGGGCCTGGCGGTCCCTACCAATTGGCACGATGCGTGCGGCTGCTGCAAAAATGATTTTGCTGAGCCTCACCGGAATCGAATTTTTAAATTTTTGCCATTGCAATGCAAGCATGCATTTGGGATTTTCTGCTCTCTTGAAACTTGCAACCCCAGTAGATCAATCAGGCATATTTCTTATGAACAAAAACCTCCTCGTCTCCTCACTCCTGGCCCTCGGGCTGTCGGCTACAACCGCGCTGGCCAAGCCGCCGCGCTATCCGGTGCAACCTGTCGAGGCCGCTCCGGTCATCGATGGCAAGCTGGATGATGCCTGCTGGAGCTACCTGCCGTCGGCCGGGCCGTTTGTGGATAAGAATTCCAAGGTGGCCACGCAACAGACGGCGCTGCGTTTCGGCTACGACAATCAGAATCTCTACATCGCCGCGCGGCTCGAGGAGCCCGAGATGGACAAGGTGAAGGCCAATGTCACCGAGCGCGACAACGGCGTGTGGAAGGATGATGTGCTGGAAATTTTTTTGGGAACCAAAGGCAAGGTGAGCCCCTTCATGGTTTTTCGGATCAACTCGCTGGGAACTCTCGAGGAGACCTCGATGGATGCGGATGCGAAGGGATTCCATGTGCCCTGGGAAGGCAAGGCGACGCGGGAAAATGATGCCTGGATCGTGGAGATTGCGATTCCTTTTTCCTCCCTCAACTCCGAACCACCGGCGGCGGGGGCCGTCTGGCGCGGAAATGTGGGACGCAACCGCACCCATGCCAAGAAGATTTCGAGTTGGTCGCGCACGCCTGGCCAGTTTGCGGATACGGATTCGTTTGGTGAGCTTTTCTTCACCGACCGCGTTATTTTCAACGATATAAAAATCTCCACGGAGGATCTCGAGGGCGGCGTGAACATGCGCGTGGAGGCCAGTGGCCCAGAGGCCAAATACCGGACACGGCTTTTTGCCACGCTGGATGGCAAGGCCATGCCGGCACAGAAGGAATTGTATAGCGCAGTCACTGTCGTCCCGGACCAAATGAAAGGTCCCAACCACAAGTTTGTGCGGCCTGAGGCGAAGTTGATCATCTTGCAGCCCGAGTTGCTCGAGTTTGACAAGCCGGGAACGATTTTCTTCCGAGGCGAGGCCATCCTTGCCAAGGAGACGGATCCCGCAGTGGCCAAACTCGCCGAACTCACCGCGATGCTGAAGGAGTTTCCCGCAGCGCAGGCTCCCGCCGCGTTCCACGACTTGGCACCGACTTGGGAATCGCGCCTGGCAGAGCAGAAGCAGAAACCGGAGATCGAAAAAATCGCCACCCTGCTGCAAGAGGTGAAATGCGCCAAATGGATGGGCCAACTTCCGGCGGACTCGCTGCAGCAACCGGTGAGCAGCCTGCCGCTCCTACAGCGCGTGACGAAATGGTTTTCTGGCGAGAAGCATGGCGGCATGAAATCCGTGCTCACCTTCCCGGTCACATCGTTCGTCGATGTGGATTACAAATTCCTGCCTGACCCCTCCGCCATTGGCGCTCCAGTGAAAATCCAAGCCATGCGCGACGAATACGAGTCCGGCTGCCTGAATGTTTTTGCATTGGATGGCAATTGCACCGTCCTCCCCACGGTGGGCGACCTCAAGGGCCCAGGCGGCGCCACTTTGCCCGCATCGGCCTTCGATGTGCGCGTTCTCAAGGGTTGGTATCAGGCTGGCAAGGGAGGTTTCCAAGACCCCAGCGGCATCGGCGTTTGGGCCAATGAACTCCTGCTCAAAGACGACTCGATGATCAGCACCGACCATGCGGCGGGGCGCAACACCATCCACCGCATCAATGACACCGCCGACCTCCAACCGGTGAAGATCGAACAATTTGAGTCCCGCCAATTTTGGCTCACGGTGAAGGTGCCGAAGGACCAAGCCCCGGGCCTCTACGAGGGAACGGTGCGCATCGCCTCCAACGGTGCGGAGGTCGCCACGGTTCCGCTGCAAGTGCAGGTG
>JBILWM010000101.1:0-9516 GCA_044369905.1 Terrimicrobiaceae bacterium
ACCCAAAAATTTTCAACTTCTCACAAAACCCCGTAAATCCATGGGCCATGTCCCCAGAAGAAACCGCCCCGGCAAAAATCCAAGGAAAAATCCCAAACCGACCTTAAGTTAGCGCCATTCGGGTCAGGGTTCATTTTCTTTCATTATTTAAAATGGATGCTTTTCCCCGGGCCTGCGGAGACGCGCCTGAAAAATGGGTCATGCGAGGACGATGAACCCCAAGATACGAAGCGCGCTGACGCCCGAAGGGCGCCAAGCGGCGGAAAGACGGGCTCCAAGGTTCTTACTGGCGACGATCTGAAAAAACAACCTCTCGGTTGCGCGGTGTGGTGGATGGTGTAGGTTTTCGCATGACCCTCCATTTTTTCATCCTCGCTCTCTTTTCCATTCCGGCCCTCAGTTGTGTGGTTGCTCCATTTCTGAAACCGGTGCGTTGACGATGAGTCGTTTTACTTTTTAAAGTTTCTGGCAGGCCGGAGTCCTGTATTGGCTGAGGCGCGTTCTGGAATGTTGAAGTCGCTGCTTGTGATGGTGCAGGCGAAGGAATCGTCTTTGAAGCTGCCTCCGCGCACTCGGCGATAGTTTTTATACGAATCCCAGCACCACTCTTGCACATTGCCGCTCATGTCCTGGAGGCCGAGTTCATTTGGCCACTTGGTTCCGACTGTCTGTGTTTCAGCGGCCTTGCTGTTTCCGGCGTGCCATGCGACGGCATTGAGATCGCTGCTGCCGCTGTAGTCCGAGGCCTCGGAGGATACGCCACCTCGGGCGGCCCATTCCCATTGGCTTTCGGTGGGGAGGCGGTATCCGTTGGCCTGGGGATTGATTTCGGGAGCCTGGGTGCCAGTTTTGTAGATCGCCCCGCCGGTTGTGGTGTAGACGGGTGTGAGGCCCTCGGACTCGCTTCTCAGGTTGCACCATTTCACGGCGTCATACCATGTGATATTTTGGACCGGGTGGTTATCGGCGGTTCCTTTTCCAGAATCCACAATGTCGTAGCCTTTGCTTGAGGCCATGGCGCATGTCTTTTTCCACTCGCCCCATGTCGTTTCGTAGCGGCTGATGTAGAAATCCCGAACGATCTTTTCGCCGAGTGGCGAGCTTGGAGGGAGCTTTCCACCGAGAACGAATACCATTCCGGGATTGAACTCCACCGCTACTTCGAGGGTGAGAATTTGGACAGTGCTGTTTCCTGCGGGGTCTTCGACATTGAAGATGATTTCTTCGTTGCCGGTGTTTGTCGGGGTGCCTGAGATTTCACCTGTTGCTTCATTGAGCGAGAGGCCCGGCGGGAGCTTGCCGGATTGGATGGACCACTTGAGATTCGCGGAGCTGCCGCCTTTTGCGGAGAGTTTTGTATTGTAGGGAGTGTTCAGAATCGCGCCCGGCAGGCTTTTTTCCAAAATGCTCAAGGGTTCAGCTGCTGTGATGGCGAAGGTGAAGAGACCTGCGGCAGTTTGTCCATCCGCATCGGTGACTTGAATCGCCGCCGAGTAGTTCCCTGAGGTTCCCTTTGCAGGTTCTCCGGAGAGGAGGCCTGTGTTGGCATCGAGTCTCAAGCCCGCAGGGAGCGGGGCGCGGGTGGACCAGGAGTAGGGCGATTTTCCTCCTTTGACGCGGAGTTCGGCTTTGAAGGGCTTGAACTCAACAGCGCGCGAATTGCGTGGTCCCGCAATTTGCATCGGCATTTCGCCCACCATTAGGTTGAAGGTGGCCTCGGCATTTGAGCCTTGAATGTCTGTTGCGGTGAGTGTGAACGAGTGGTTTCCAGCAACGGTGGGCGTTCCGGTGAGGCGTTCTTTCACGAGCAGGATGCCTGTGGGGAGTTGGCTTCCAACTTTGAGCGCCACTTTCAGCGGAGGCAGTCCGCCTGATGTTTCAATCGGTTGGTTGTAGGGCGCGCCGAGTCGGGCAGGCGGGAGGGATTGGGTGGTGATCGCCACAGCAAGCGGGCTCTCTGGAATCTCTGGCGTTGTCGAAGAGACCACCAGGACGAGGTCTTTCCTGACCGGTGTGGATCCCTCATCCTCTGCAATGAGCGCGAATTGGAATGTCCCCTCGCTGCGCGGCTTGCCTTGAATACGAGCACTGGTGGCATTGAAGCTCAGATAAAGCCCTGGCGGCAGGGTGCTGTCGGGAGCAAGGCGGATCGGGCGCGGAGAGAGTCCGCCTTTGAGCTGGAAACCCCACTTGAAATCAGCGCCCGGACGAGCCAACGGGGCGGGTTCGTGGATGATCTCGAGGGGATCGGTGGTGATTGAGACAGGAATCGAGCGAGTCGATGGGAAGCCTGTTGCATCCGAAACGCGGATCATGATGGTGCCTGTTTTTAATTCGCCCGGCGTGCCAGAGAGGACGCCCGTGGAGGCATCGAGGGAAAGGCCGCGTGGCAGGTCGCCAGTTGCCGACCATTTGTAAGGAGGCTCTCCTCCCGTGGCGGTGAAGGTTGCCGAGAGGGGCTCTTTCACTTTGCCGGAAATCAAAGCCGGTTCTGGAGCGATTTCCATTCCGTGGGATGCGATTTCAATATTGAAGTCCTGCTCCCGACTGGCCTTCGAGGCGGCATTTGAATCCTCCGCTACGATGGTGAAGGCGAAGCTGCCGGCGGCTGATGGCGTGCCGGTGAGTTTGCCTTTTGCAAGCGTGAGGCCGGGCGGGAGTATGCTGCCGGATTTGATCGAAAGGTTCACTGGCAGTATGCCGCCGGTGGTTGCGATTTCGGCGTTGAAGGGCGATCCCGCCTTGGCTGGTGGCAGAGTGGTCGTGGTGATGGCCAAGGGATCAACCGTTGTGCGGATGCTGGCGTTTTGGGTTACGGATTTGCGTTCGGCATCGGTGGCCTTCAAAACAAAATCGAAAGAACCGGCGACCATTGGCTTTCCGCTGATTTCGCCGCTGCTGGCATTGAGTGAAAGCCCCTTTGGCAACTGGCCTTGGACACTCCAAACGAGGGGAGGCACGCCTCCAGATGCGACGGGGTTGATTGCCAGTGGCTCGTTGTATTTTCCTTCGACCGGAGGAATCTCTGCGAGTGAGAGATTGTAAGGCGCAACCGTGATGGTCACTTCGCCTTCGGCTTGCTGGGACAGTGTGTCTTTGCCGATGACCTTGAAAGTGAAGGTGCCGGTCGCAGTCGGTTCGCCGACAATGCGGCCGAGCGGGGCGTATTGGCTAAGGGCTAGACCCGGAGGAAGCTTGCTGCCCTCCGCCAATTCAAACCTGTAGGGAGGGATGCCGCCCTTGGCGGGAATCTGCCACAGGAAATCAGCTCCCGCCATGGCCGAGGGAGGTGCATCCGCCGGGATTGCGAGAGGATCCGCCGTGATGGAAATGGGAATCGAGCGCGTTACCGGGAAGCCTTTGGAATCTGTAACGCGGATGGTGATGGTGCTGCTTGCGAGAGTTGAAGGGCTGCCTCCGAGGACACCGGTTGACGCATTGATGGAGAGCCCGCGCGGCAGGTCGCCGGTGGCCGACCATCTGTAAGGTGGCTCTCCACCTGTGGCGGTGAAGGCAACCGAGAGGGGTTCTTTGACTTTGCCGGAAATGATGGCTGGCTCTGTGGCGATCTCCATGCCGTAGGAGGCGATCTCTAAGCTGAATGTTTGCTCGACCTTGGATTTGGAGGAATTCGAATCCTCCGCCACGATGGTGAAAGTGAATGCACCTGCGGCTGATGGTGTGCCGGAGATTTTGTTTTTACCGAGGCTCAGACCGGCTGGCAACTCGCTGCCTTTCTGAAGCGAGAGATTGACGGGAAGCACTCCTCCAGTGGTCGGAATTTCCGTCGTGTAGGAAGTTCCAGCCTTCGCTGGGGGAAGTGTGGAAACGCCGATTACAACGGGGTCCACCGCAATTCGCAGAGTGGCATTCTTTGTGGCTGATTTGAATTGGGAGTCGGTGACCTTGAACTGAACATCAAACGAGCCAGCGGCAAGGGGAGTTCCCTCCAAGGAGCCGGTGCTTGGGTTGATGGTGAGACCTTTCGGGAGGCCTCCTGGGACGCTCCAAGTTAGGGGTGGCACACCGCCGCTGGCGTTCAGCGTGATGGCGAGCGGTTCGCGATATTTGCCCTCGATGGGAGAAGAAATATCCGAGATAGTGAGGTCGTATGGGAGGATGTTGAGTGTGAAATCCTGTTCGGTGGATTGGCCGAGGGAATCGGTGGCCGTGATTTTGATGGGATACGAACCCTCTGTCCGTGCCTTTCCAACAATGCGACCAGGCGGGTTGTAAGTGCTCAGATACATGCCGGGCGGGAGACTGGACCCCGGCGCCAGAGCGAATTTGTAAGGGGGCACGCCGCCCTTCGCTTCGAGTTGCCAGAGTAGTTCAACGCCAACCATGGAGGAGGGTGGGGGTGTTTGCGAAATCTGGATCGGGTCGGTGGTGAAGGATGTCGGAATCGAGCGCGTTACGGGGAATCCTTTGGCGTCTATGACACGGATCGAGAGGGATGAGTTGTCGGGACGGACAGGTGTGCCGCTGAGAGTGCCTGTTGCGCTATCGAGGCTGAGGCCGCGAGGCAGGCCATCCGGAGCGGACCATTTGAGAGGAGCCTCGCCGCCTGTCGCGGTGAAGGTGACTGCAAAAGGCTCCTGAACCTTGCCTGTGAGGATAGCGGGTTCGGAGCTGATCTCGAGGCCATAGGAGGCGATATCCAAGCTGAAAGACTGCGCGGCTGTGTTGCGAAGCGAAGGATTGGAATCCTCGGCGAGCAAGGTGAACGAGAAGGAGCCCGAGGCTTTGGGGGTGCCTGAAATCCTGCCATTCGCCAAACCCAAGCCAGTAGGCAGAGGCGTGTCTTTTTTAACGCTCCAGTGAATTGGCGGCACGCCGCCCTGGGCTTCGAATTCCGCATCGTAGGCGAGGCCGGTTTTACCCGAGGGGAGGACTGGGGCCGTCGAGATGACGACCTTGGGGGATGATGCATCGCTGGCTACAGCGCCGCCGCGCGCAACGCGGAAGCCGATGAACTGGAAGCCAAGCTCCGCGCTGCTGAAGTTGGTGAGATTCACGGCACAGTCGGATGCCGCTCCATACCAAGCCCCGCCGCGGATGCCACGAAATGGTCCATTGGCTTGGTCTCCCGAGCACTCGGCGACATTTCCGCTCATGTCATGGAAGCCGAGTTCATTGGCTTCCTTCAGTCCCACGGGCCATGTGCCACGGCCGTCTGACATGTCCTGCTTGGCTCCTGCCGAGTTGTTCCAGTTCCAGGCGATCTTGTTCAAATCATTGCCGCCGCTGTAGGTGAATCCTTGACTCGCTGAACCGCCGCGCGCCGCCCATTCCCACTCCGCGCCGCCGGGGAGCCTGTAGCCATTGGCTTTTGGATTGATGCCGGGAACGACATTTCCTGTTTTGAAAACTTCGCCCTTGGTGAGGTAGACCGGCTCGAGACCTTCCATCTGGCTCTTGGCGTTGCACCATTTCAAAGCATCGAACCAGCTGATGCCTTGCACGGGGTGGTCTGGCAGGGCGTTTGCGGGGGCTTTTTTGAGGTCGTATCCCTTGGTCTCCGCAAAGGCGCGCACGGCCTGCCATTCGCTCCATGTGGTTTCTGTTTTGCCCAGGGAAAAAGATTCGACCATCATGCCTTTGAAAGGCGATCTGTCAGGCAAAACTCCGCCCTGCACGGAGATCATTTTTCCCGGCTCGCTGCCGGCGTGAACACTAAAAGTAAAACCTACGAGAAGAAGCAGGGTTGGCCATGAAATACGCATGGCGTTTGATAAAGGAGTCGGGCCATTTGTCTCAAGACTTTAAACACGGCCAAGGCCGGTTTGCTCAGGCTGGCAGATGGAGCAGCCTGCCGCACTGGGGGCATGAAACGATGGATTTGTCGGAGCGGAGGGCGAGGCTTGTTTGGGCGGTGATCTTCATGTGGCAGCCCGTGCAGACATCATGCTCGACAGACACAACAGCGCGGGCGTTTTTTGTTTCGAAAAGGCGCTCGTAGCTTTCGAGAAGCTCCTCATCGATTCCTTCCAAGGATGAAGCACGGCTTTTCTGCACTTCTTCGATGCGGATTTTCAAATTTCCCTCCTTTTCCCGAAGCAGGGCGATCTGGCCTTCCAAGCGGGCTTTCTCGTCGGCGTGGGTTTTGTCGGCGGCGGCAATTTGGGGAGCCAGGCTGTCGGCTTCTTCCATCAAAGCGAGTTCCTTGTCTTCAATTTGAGCGATGAGGTTTTCGACATTGGAAATCTCATGGGTGAGGGCGGTGTATTCCTCGTTTTTGCGCGTCTGGAGTTGCTGAGTTTTGTAGCGGGCTATTTGATCTCGCTTGGATGCTGCTTCTACTTGCAGGGACTTTTTTTCGACTTCGATCGCCTTGGCCCGAGTGCGGGCGAGCTCGAGCCGGGCGGCCGAATCGGCGATCAGTTTTTGTTTCGAGGCGATCTCGGTGGGCACGGCTTGAAGTTCGAGCCGGAGGGTGCGGAGCTTTTGATCGCGGTCTTGGAGGGCGAGGAGTCTTTCGATGGCATCGAGCATGCGAAGAGCATGGTGTGTCTGCGGGAAATTATCCAGCAATCAAAAGGATTTCTTCGCGGGCGGGGAACTGACAGCATCACGACATGTCTCAAGGAATCTGTTTTCTGGTGGGTGCCGGGCCCGGCGATCCACTTCTGCTAACGCTTAAGGGGCGCGAATGCATCGAACGCGCCGATGTGCTCGTTTACGACTATCTGTGCAATCCCCTGCTTCTGCGCCATGCGCGTCCGGGTGTTGAAAAAATCTATGTCGGGAAAAAAGCCGGCGCGCACACGATGAGGCAGGAGGAAATCAATGCCCTCATCGTAGAAAAGACCCTCGAAGGAAAAACGGTGACCCGCCTCAAGGGCGGAGATCCTTTTTTATTCGGCCGTGGCGGCGAGGAGGCCGAGATGCTTCAGACGGCGGGTTGTCGTTTTGAAATCGTGCCAGGCGTGACATCCGCCATCTCCGGTCCGGCCTATGCGGGTATTCCAGTGACCCACCGCGCCCACAACACCATGCTCACGATTTTCACCGGGCATGAGGATCCTACCAAAGCAGAGACATCCATCGATTACAAAGCCCTTGCCTCCACGCCGGGAACCAAGGTCATGCTCATGGGAATCGACCGATTGGCGACGATCACGGCTGGTTTGAAGGATGCGGGAATGAAGGCGGAAACACCTGTCGCTTTGGTGCGGTGGGCGACAACCGCGAGGCAAGAGACGCTCGTCGGCACGCTTAGCGACATCGCGGATAAGGCCGCTGCCGCCGCCTTCAAAGCACCAGCCGTGGCTGTTTTCGGGGATGTGGTCTCGCTTCGTGAAAAGCTCAACTGGTTCGAAACGCTGCCGCTTTTCGGGAAGCGGATTGCGGTGACCCGCACTCGCCAGCAAGCCGGCGATCTTGTGATTCGACTTCGGGAACTCGGCGCCGATGCCTTTGAGATGCCGACCATCCGAATCGAGCCCGCGCCGAACAAACGGGAGTTCTACGAGTCTGTGGCATATGCCCACGGCTATGATTGGCTGATTTTTACAAGTCCGAATGGCGTGGACGCCTTCTTTCAGGCCTTTTTCGAAATCTACCGCGATGCGCGCGATCTGGGCGGCGTGAGAATCGCAGCCATTGGTCCGGCGACCGCCGCGCGGGTGAATTTCTTTCGTTTCCAAGTCGATGTTCAGCCGGAAAAATATGTCGCCGAGGAAATCATCAGTGCCCTCCAAAAGGAAACGAGCCTCGACAATGTAAAAATCCTTCTCGCCCGTGCCGAAGGCGCCCGTGATGTCTTGCCGAAGGAACTCGGCAAGCTCGGGGCCATCGTCGACGAAGCGGTCGCATATAGGACGGTTCCCGAAACCTCCGACGACACGGGCGGCATCGAGCGCTATCGAAGCGAAGGGGCGGATATGGTCACTTTCACCAGCTCGTCGACGGCCGAGAATTTCCATGCCCTGCAGTTGCCGGAATGTGCAGGAGTCAAGTTTGCCAGCATTGGTCCGGTTACCTCAAAAACCATGCGCGACCTGAAAATGCCGGTCGATCTGGAGGCCAAGGTTCACGACATCCCGGGACTGGTTGCAGGTATTTTGAAATTTTTTTCAAAAAGATAATTCTTCCCGCATCTTCAACACTCTGGTTTGCGTAGCTACTCATGAATTCTAAATCTATGGTCGCCGATCTCTCAGATTTTCCTCCCCGCGAGGTTTCCACACCGGAAGTCTCAAAGCCTGCCGCTGAACGCATCTTCGAAGCGGTCCTCGATCGAATCTCCCATGAGCCCGCACGGGTTCGCACCGATGCGAACGGCCATGTCGTTGACATCAACCCGGCCTTCTCAGGGCTTTGCGGATATACTTTTGAAGAAATCCGCGGACGCAAGCCGGGCTCGTTGTTGCAGGGGGCCGCGACCACAGAGGACTCCATACTCGCCCTCAGGAACGCCATTCGCTCCCGAAAAAGTTGCAGCGTGGAAATGGTCAACTACCACAAAAACCAAACCACCTACCGTGTTCAGATCGACCTCTCGCCGCGATTCAACCTGCTTGGCGAGTTGGAGGGTTTTGAGGCTCTGGAGCGTAAACTTTCCTGAACCTCACCATACGGTCTTCAGGGAGCCTCCATCCAATGCGAGGCTGGAGCCGGTGATGTAGGATGCGGCGTCGGAAAGGAGAAAGGCGGCGGCTTTTCCGAACTCGGAAGTGTTTCCGTAACGGCCGAGTGGTATTGTTTTGACGGCCTCGGAGCGGCATTCCTCGGGAGTTTTGCCCAGATGCCGGGCGCGGTTGGCATCCAGATCACGGATGCGGTCGGTATCAATGCGGCCGGGCATGATGTTGTTAACGCGAATGCCTTCGCCGCCGCGCTGGCGCATGGAGGGGAGGACTCCACGTGTCCCTCGCCGAGATAATCGCGAGGAATCGAGGGCATTGGATTTCACAATAATCGCGGGAGAATTGGGTCGGGGCACGGTGGGATTATAAAGGACATCCGTCAGCTTCGCCCGACGCAGTGGAAGGCTTCGAGCCGTAGGCGAGAAGGCTGGAACGGAGTCGGGCGAAGCTGACGGAGCGACGGGCCGCTGGGTAGGTTGGCGCGATGCAAGTTTATCAAAATTCATTGGGGGCCGATGAGCGCCCGTGTCCAGGCAGCGATTGCGCCCAGTGCAAGGGATGCGCCATTTTGCACAAGCACGGGAGTTTTACCCGTTGGCGCGGAGTGGATGGAACGCGTTCGGAGTCGGTTCAACGCTACATCTGCCCGCGTTGCCGTAGCACCTGGAGTGTGATTCCGCCAGGCATGATGCCCTATCGCTCGATCGAGGTGGAGCGCTTCGAGGAATTGGCCGACAGCCAGCTCGGTTCGAGCGGCGAAGATGCAAGACCTCCGCCGGCCACCGAGAAGGAAGAGGGATGCATCCGGCGGGCCATGAAAAAACTGTCGGAACGCATTCCTCTGCTCTGCGGACTGCTCGGTCAACAAATGCCCGCGCCTGTCGGCATGGACATCGGTTCTTTTTGGCGGGCCCTTCGCAAGTTG